>DATMBT010000028.1:0-6815 GCA_035559475.1 Gemmatimonadaceae bacterium | reverse complement strand
AGCGTGGTGGTGCTCAGTCACGGATTCTGGCGGAGCGCCTATGGCGGCAGGGATGTCATCGGCCAGCCGCTGCAGATCGATCGGACAACTTTCACCATCATCGGCGTCGCGCCCGAGGGGTTCATCGGCGTGACCGAGGGCACTCCGCCAGTCGCCTTCATTCCCATCACCACATTTGCCGGCAGCCAGGGAGGAGACGACGGGCGTACGTACTACACGGCGTACAACTGGGGCTGGATGGAGCTGATGGTACGGCGTCGCCCGGACGTCAGCGTCGATGCGGCGTCGCGTGACCTGAGCAATGCCTACGTCAGGAGCTGGAACAACGAACGCCAATTCTTTCCGCGGCTTGCGCCATCCGACGTGGCGAAACCGGTTGCCATCGCCGGACCGCTCAAGACCTCCGCCGGCCCGGATGCGAGCCTCGAGGCGCGCACCGCGCTCTGGGTGACCGGAGTCACGCTGATCGTCCTTCTCATCGCGTGCGCCAATGTGGCGAACCTGTTCCTGGGCCGCGCGCTGCGCCGGCGGCGCGAAGTGGCGCTGCGTCTGGCGCTCGGCGTGAGCCGCGGGCGACTCGCCGCCCAAACCATGACCGAAAGCCTGGTGTTGTCGCTGGTCGGGTGCTCGTCAGGCATCGTCGTGGCCCAGCTGGGCGGCATGGCGCTCAGCCGCCTGTTTCTCCCCAGCGGTCAATCCTTTTCGCTGATCGGAGACTGGCGGACGCTGGCGGTGGCCGTTGGTGCGGCGCTCTTTGCCGCGGTCCTCACCGGTGTCGTGCCCGCCATGCTGGCGACGAAGGCGGACCTCGCCGGTGCGCTCAAGGCGGGGGCGAGAGAGGGTACCTACCAACGTTCGCGGACGCGCACCACGCTGCTCGTCGCGCAGGGCGCGCTGTCGGTCATGCTGTTGGTTGGCGCCGGACTCTTCGTGCGCAGCCTCGGCCGCGTTCGCGAAATGCGGCTCGGTTACGATGCGGATCGTCTCGTCATGGTGCGACCGGTCCTGCGAGGGTCGGTGCCGGATGACAGCGGGCGCGCCGCGTTAGGCGTGCGCTTGCTGCAGGCGGCGCAGGAGCTTCCCGAGGTGGAACACGCCGCGGCCCTCGAGAGTGTGCCCTTCTGGAGCACCACCGGCGGGCGTCTGTTCGTCGAGGGGATTGATTCCGTGCAACGGCTCGGGAGGATCACGTCCCAGCGGGCCACCGCCGATTACTTCCCAACCATGGGGACGCGGATCCTGCGCGGCAGGGCATTTGGACGGGAAGATCGCGCCGGAGCGCCGCTTGTTGCGGTAATCAGTCAGGGACTGGCACACGCCCTCTGGCCGGGACGCGACGCGCTGGGACAATGCATGCGCGTCGGCGCGGACACGATGCCGTGTACGACCGTCATCGGCATCTCCGAGGACGCCGTGCAAACCAGTCTCACCGACAGACAACGGTTCCGGTACTACCTGCCACTGGAGCAGATCCGCCCCATCCGGAACGATTTCATGATGCTCCGTATGCGTGGCAATCCATCGACTCAGATGGAAGCGGCTCGCGCCGCCTTGCAGCGCATCATGCCGGGCCAGGGGTACGTCACTGCATGGCCGATGGACACAATCCTGCGTGACCAGCGAAGATCGTGGGAAATCGGTGCCACGCTGTTTGTCGCCTTCGGCGGCCTCGCCCTGGTCGTAGCCGCGATCGGACTATACGCCGTCATCGGCTACAACGTCTCCCAGCGCATGCATGAACTCGGCGTGCGCATCGCGCTCGGCGCGCGTTCGCCGGATGTGGTCAGGCTCGTGGTCGGTCAGGGCATGGGTTTCGCTATCGCGGGCGCGGCGCTGGGCTCCGCGCTGGCATGGATGGCAGCGCGCTGGGTCGAGCCACTGTTGTTCGAACAATCCGCTCGCGATCCAGTGGTCTTCGTGTCGGTGGGCGTCATCCTGGTCATGGTGGCGGCGCTTGCCAGCTCGGTGCCGGCATTCCGCGCCACTCGCGCCGACCCGAACCGGACTTTGAGGGCCGAATAGACGCAACTGGCGGCCGACGCAACCCTTCCGTTCCTTACAGAGTCTAAGGGGAGACTCTGGAGGAACGGATGGCCGACGCGTTACCGGTAGTGAAGGGCACGCTCGACGTACTCGTGCTCAAGGCGCTGAGCTGGGGCCCGATGCACGGTTTCGAGGTGACAACCTGGCTCGAGGAACGGTCGGGAGGCACGCTCGACGTCGAGGACTCCGCGTTGTACCAGGCCTTTTACCGCCTCGAGGCGCGCAACCTCATTGCCGCCGACTGGGGCGTCACCGAGAACAATCGGCGCGCGCGGTATTACCGCATCAGCAGCGCAGGTCGGGCCTGGCTCCGCGCTCAAACGGCGCAATGGCTGCGCTACGCCGAGACCGTAAGCGACATCCTGTCCGCACCCGCGCGCTGACGCTGATGCCGTACATCCGCCCGGGCGTTCGACGCCTCTTTGACCTGATGCTCCATCGTCGCGACATCGCGCGCCGCGATGTCGATGCGGAGATCGCGCTGCACCTCGAGCTCCGCGTCGAACAGCTGGTGCGACAGGGAATGCCGCGTGAGGACGCGGAGCGCGAAGCGAGGAGGCGATTTGGTCAGGTGGAGAACGCGATCCTGATGCTCGAAGAGACGGCTCACCAGAGGGACCGACGAATGACGTTCCGCGACTGGCTGGACAGCACGCTCCAGGATGCTCGTTATGCGCTGCGCGGGCTCCGGCGGGAGCCAACGTTCACCGTGTTTGCGGTGGCCACGCTCGCGCTGGGCATCGGCGCCAATGCGGCGATGTACGGCATTGTCGATCGACTCCTGTTGCGCGGCCCGGAACACATCATCGAGCCCGAGCGCGTCGTGCGATTCACAACCACGGTCACGCGACCGCAATTGGGCGACGTCACATATGCCTCCGCCGGATACGTGCTGTACGACAACCTCCGCGCACACGTGCGCGCCTTCGAGGATGTCGCTGCCTATAAGGACGACGGCAATTTCACCCTCGGCCGCGGCCGGGAGGCGAGAAACATTCGCGGCGGCGCAGCGACGGCCAACTTCTTCACGTTGCTCGGCGTGCACGCGGCGCGGGGACGATTCTTCCAGGCCGATGAAGACGGCACCACGAACCCGGCGCGCGTCGTGGTGCTGGGCGATGCATTCTGGCGCGGGCAATACGGCGCCGATCCCTCGATCATTGGCCAGGTGATTCAGCTGAACAACGAGCCGCACACCGTCATCGGCGTCGCGCCCCGCGGGTTCACCGGCGTGCAACTTGGCCGAATCGATGCGTGGGTGCCGATGTCGCTCTATTCGAAAGACGTGACCACCAACTGGCCGCGGGCGTGGAATGCCCAGTGGTTGAACGTCATCGGCCGGATGAAGCCGGGCGTGACGTTGAGGTCCGCGACTGAAGACGCCACGCGCACCCATCGCGCGACCTACGACGGTCCGCCCACTCGCCTGGTCGCCATGGCGCGGATCGACGCAACGCCGATTCGCTTCACCGACCAGGGCAAGGAGTCCACCGAGGTGGAGGTGTCCCGCTGGTTGATTGGTGTCACCCTCGTCGTGTTGCTCATTGCATGCTCCAACGTGGCGAACCTGCTCCTGGCTCGCGCGATCCGGCGGCAGGGTGAAGTCGGCGTGCGCATGGCGCTGGGCGCGGGGCGGGGACGACTGGCGCGGCTGTTCGTGACCGAAAGCCTGGTGATAGCGACGTTAGGTGGCCTGGCGGCGCTGGCGGTGGCGGCGGCGATCTCGGTCCTCGTGAGGCAGGCGCTGCTGCCCAACGTCGAATGGACGTCGTCGCCGGTGAGTGCGCGCGTGTTGCTGGTGGCGCTGGCGGTCACGCTCGCCGTTGGCGTCGCGGTGGGGTTGGCGCCCGCCGCCTTCGCCGCGCGCAGCTCGCTGCAGGGCGTCATCCAGCGCGGGCGCGCGCAGGGACGCCGGTTTCGCACTGGCGCGTGGCCCACGGTGCTGCAGGCCACACTCACCGCGTGCCTCCTCATTGGCGCGGGGCTGTTCGTGAGGAGCCTGCACCGCGCGAGGACAACACCACTCGGGTTCGACTCAGACCGCATCCTCGTCGCCAGCGTCGCGTTCACGAACCTGGGCGATGCCACCGACGAAGAACGTCGCACAGCGCGGGCGCGTCGCATCGAGACGTTGCGCCGTGCGCTCGCTGAGCTCCAGCAGCGTCGCGACGTGGAAGGGGCGGCCATCGCCGTCGGTTCGCCGTTCGGCAACGCCTTTGGCATCGACCTCTTCGTCCCCGGCTACGACAGCCTGCCGAAGCTCCCCGGGGGCGGACCGTACGTCAGTGCCGTGACGTCAGACTACTTCACTTCCGTGGGCACGCGGCTGCTGCGTGGACGCACGTTCCTGTCAACCGAAGGTGACGGCACGGAACCGGTCACCATCGTGAACGAGACGATGGCGCGCACGCTCTGGCCGCAGCAGGACGCGCTGGGCAAGTGCATACGGATCGGTGCGGACACGGCGCCGTGCGCGCAGGTCGTCGGGGTCGTGGAGGAGGCGCGGCGCTATGACCTCAAGGAAGATCCCGCGATGCAGTACTACATCCCGTACGGCCAGGAACGCGGCTTTGGAGGATCGGTGCTCATGATCCGGCCGCGCGGCATGCCGAAAGAGTTCGCGGCGACCGCCATCAAGGCGGTGGAAGCCATTGATGCATCGATTGACCGCGTGACCGCCTGGCCGATTCGCGACAAGATCGATCCGCTGCTTCGACCGTGGAAGCTTGGCGCGACGGTGTTCACACTGGGCGGGGTGCTGGCGCTGCTCGTCGCGGCGCTCGGCCTCTACAGCGTGATGTCGTATTCGGTCGCACAGCGCACGCACGAGATGGGGGTGCGGATCGCGTTAGGCGCGCGGACGCGCAGCATCGTGGGAATGATCCTTCGCCAGGGCATGGCGCTGGCGGCGATCGGAATCGGCTTCGGCATCGTCGTGGCGATCGCGGCGGGCAGCCGACTGCGATCACTCCTCTTCGACACCTCTCCGCAGGACATGACGGTCATTGGAAGCGCAGCGGGCGTGCTGCTGCTGGCGGCGATGGCGGCGAGCGTGTGGCCGGCGCTGAGGGCGGGACGTGTGGATCCGATGAGGGCGCTGAAAACTGATTAGGGATTAGTGATTAGTGATTACTCGGCGCAGTAGCGGGCCAGGCGGTCCGCGGTCTCGCGCACTTCTTCCATCTGCGCGTCGGGATGGATCAGGCAGAAGCGCAACACCGACCGCCCGCGCACCTGCGTGGAGGTCACCATCGCGTAGCCGTCGGCGGTGAGTCGTTCCACCGCACGCTCAACGAGCGCGTTGCACTCGGCCACCGACCGGCCCTGCAGGGGCGGCGCGAAGGTCACCACCGCGAGCTGCGCCGGCGTCACCACTTCCCAGCGCGTGTCGGCACGAAGCTTGTGCTCCACTTCCTCTGCGAGGGCGATGCCGCGATCGATCGCGTGGCGGAACGCGGATAGGCCGAAAACCCGGAGCGACATCCAGAGCTTCAGCGCGCGGAAGGATCGCGTGAGCTGCACGCCGTGTTCGTAGAACACCACTTCGCGCTCCGCCATGCGACCCACGTCGGCCAGGTACGATGCGTTGTCTTCGGGATGCACCGCAAACGCCTGCCGCAGGTAACCCATGTCGCGCACGAGCACGCAGCCGATCTCGAACGGCTGGAACAGCCACTTGTGCGGGTCGAGGGCGATGGAGTCGGCGAGGTGGAGGCCGCGCATTACAGAACGGCCACGTTCGGTGAGCGCCGCCGCCGCGCCATAGGCGCCATCGACGTGAAGCCACATGTCGTTGGCCTGACAAAGCGCGGCGATATCTTCGAGCGGATCAACAGCGCCGGTGTTGGTGGTGCCCGCGCTGGCCACGACGCAGAAGGGTCGCTTCCCGCTCTGCCCATCTTCGACCACGGCCTTGTGAAGAGCGCGGGTATCCATGCGCAACTTTTCATCCACAGGCACGCTGCGCACCTGCGACGACGCAAAGCCGAGTACCCGCAGGCCCTTTGCGACCGAGCTATGGGCCTGGTCGCTGAGGTAGATGACCGCCTTCGGATCAGGTCCGCCAAGCTTGACAGCGCGCGCCGTAGCGAGGCCGGAAAGATTTGCCATCGAGCCGCCACTCACGAACAGGCCGCCGGCCCCCGGCGGGAACCCGCACGCCTGGCGAAGCAGCTCAATCGTCTGCAGCTCCACGGCACCGGGACCGGATGCCGCGAGCCAATGTCCGGCGAAGACATTGAAGCCTGACGAGAGTGCGTCGGCCATCGCGCCCACAAAGCTGCCGGGACCAGGCACGAAGGCGTAGAACCGCGGATGATCAACCGCGGTGATCGCACCCATGACGTCACGCTCGACAATCGAGAGCACGTCATCGGGGGACGCCGGCGCGTCCGAAAACGCGCCAATCCGTGCGTCAAGTTGAGTACGCGGGACCTGGACGGAAACGGTGCGGTCCCTGAGTGACTCGATGTGGTCGACGATAATGTCGACGACACGATGGCCAAAGGCGCGCATCGCGTCGGGGGAAAGCTGCAGTGGAATGGGTTCCGGAACGGACATGCAGCAACATAAGTGCTGGTTGCTGGTTGCTGGTTGCTGGTCCTCGTACTGGTTGCTGGCCTGAATGCTGGTGCTTGGGCGGGTGAGTGGTGTCTGGAGCACCAGCACCAGCACCAGCAACCAGTACCAGGACTAGCAACCAGCAACCAGCAACCAGCAACCAGCTTTCTTATTGTTTAGGCGTCAGTGGCCATGGCGTTTCCTGCTCCGAC
>DATMBT010000027.1:0-5677 GCA_035559475.1 Gemmatimonadaceae bacterium | reverse complement strand
TAACGAGAAGCGCGACGGCTTTTCACCAGGTCGCGTCCGGATGGTGTCCGCCGACTCGATGTCCGAATTGCGGCCGTGCTCGAGTTGCCACTGGTGCGTGTGCACGCCACCACGTTCGAGGACCAGACAACGGGCGTTCGGGCGAAGTCGCTGGAGCGCCTTATGGAGGAAAAACGCGGAACCGAAACCGGTGCCGATCACGACGAGATCGAAACCGCGGTGCTGAACGGTCAAGGGTGCAAAGACAAAGGGTGCGTAGGGTGCATAGGGTGCATAGGGTGCATGGAGTGCAAAGACGAAGGGTGAAAGGACTTGGCGCGTCCTTTCACCCTTCGCACCCTGCGCACCCTACGCACCCTACGCACCCTTCAGTTACTGCACCTGACGATTCGTGCGCTCCACAAGGCCCGCAAAGATCCCGTTGAACAGAAGCTTGAACGTGCCGGCCGGCTGGCCGCGGAACAGCACTTCGGGACCGAACATGTACAACTTCCCGGTGCCGACATCCGCTTGCACCATCGCCGTGCCGCCCTGCAGGTAGTTCTGACCCCACGCCCAACCACTGCGCAATGGCGTGGCCGTGTCGAACCAGGCCAGCGGCTTCACGCCCTTCGACGCCGCGTCGGGCTCGAGCCTGAAGACCGGGCTGTCATCGAAGAACACGTCGACCGACTTCGGGAGCCCGGCGGTAATTGGCTGCGTGTTGTCCACCGCCACCCGCATCACCGAACCCGGGACATAGAACTTCTCCTGCGGCAGCGGCCGTTCCGTGCCGTTAGGCGCCCGCTCGACCATGTAGTCCGCGACCGGCAGGCCGAGGTGACCAGCCAGGTTGGTGGACGACCCGATCGTGATCACCGTGCCGCCTTCTTCCATGAACTTCTTGATCTGCGGAATGGTGCGATCAGCCGTGACCGAGCCGAGCTGGTTCTGGAACTCAGCCGGGATGTTGGCGCCACCACCGCCGCCGCCACGTCCGCCGCGTCCGCCGCCACCACCACCCACGGCCGCGGGCGGGATTGCTCCGGTGACGAAGATGATCACGTCGTACTTCTGGCGCAGGTTCCCGGCGTCGAGCTCAGGTGGGAAGATCACGTTGAACGGGAACTCGAACTGCTCGAGCAGCCAGCGCGTGTGACCCGCCGGCATCGAGCCGCCGTACTGGTCCCACAAGCCGACGCGCTGCGTCGAGAGCTTCACCGCGCCCGCGCTCGGCGCATCGGCCGTCGCGTCAAACGATAGGCCGAGACCTTTCGCGGCCTGTTCGGCGACGGAACGCGCCTGGCCAGCCGCCTCGATGTAGAACGAACCTGCCGCGTATGTCTTTCCGTTTGCCGTCATGGGCGCCTTGAGCCAGCTCACGTTCGCACCGGCTTTCAGCGCGCGATTCACCGCGACGAACGCGTCGTTGGCATCGTGGCTCAGGAGAAGGCCACGAGTTCCCGAACCCGCCACTGTGCCCGCCATCGGCGGCACAGTCAGGGTCGTGATCTTCTCGCAGGGGCACTCGAATCCATCAAGGATCCGGTCGTATTGCACGCCCATCTGCATGGCGAGTGTGTAACCGGCGTTGTCGTACGGCGGACGTGGCGGACCACCCGGATACGCGAAATCGTTAGGGTGATCCTGCGGTTCGAACATGTCCATCACGTGTGGGCGGAACGGCTGGGCCGCCTTCACGACGAACGAGCCGGCTGGATACGACTTGCCGCCAACGGTGAAGTTCGACGTCGCCCGGAGGACCGTGATGTTTACCCGGCGAAGGGCCGTCATGAACTTCGCCGCGGTCTGGAAGTCCGGCTGGTTGGACGGAAGGATGTAGCCGCGCGGATCGCGCCGGGACGGATCGCGCATCACCTGGTTGAAGAGTTCCGACGGAACGCCCGCACCAAACGGCTGCGTCGCCAGGCCAACATTTCCACCACCGCCGCCACCACCAGCGCGACCGCCCCGACCACCGGCGGCGCCCCCGGCACGCGAACGCACATCGAGCGTATCGACTTCAGACGGCGTCACCGTCCAGTGATCGGTGTTTCCGCGCGCGATGGAGTTCTTTCCCATCTTGTAGATGTTGTACAGGAAGTCCTCGCGACGCTTGGAGGCGATGTCGAAGACCGCGTAGTTCGCCGTCACCGAATAATCGATCGACTGACGGAAGTGCCACTCCTGCGGCGCAATCGGGAACGGCAGGTCCGCGCGCGGAAGCTGATTGCGCGGCACCAGGGGAATCGTGATCGGCGTGGGATTGCCGATCGTCTCCGTCAGGAGGCCAATCATGTTGTGGAAATACGCTGTCGTCCGAAGGCCGCCGTTCCACCAGGTGGAATAGCTGGAACCCGAACGCATCGTGACGCCCGGCTTGTCCTCGCGGATGAAGCGCTCGTGCATCGATGCCGCCACCATGTCGATTCCGATGAC
Organism: Gemmatimonadaceae bacterium; assembly: GCA_035559475.1. Taxonomy (GTDB): domain Bacteria; phylum Gemmatimonadota; class Gemmatimonadetes; order Gemmatimonadales; family Gemmatimonadaceae; genus JABWBJ01. The sequence goes on along the minus strand of DATMBT010000027.1, from coordinate 3,259 downwards.
GACCATCGGATCGAAATTGAAGTTGAACGGGTCGCGGAACGGCGGCGCGAACATCACCGTGCCGGCGGGACCAGTCTGGTGATGGTTGTAGATGATCTGCGGCATCCACTCGTGATACTGGATGCGCGCGATGTTCTGCGACTCCGGCTGGTTCAGGATGTAGAAGTCGCGGTTGTTGTCGTGTCCGATGTATTTCTGGTACAGGCGCGGAATGCCGCCCGTCGAACGCTCCTGGGGATTCGGGCTCCGCATGTACCAGCTCGACACCAGCTCCATGCCATCGGGGTTCGCGTGCACGGCGAGGATGACGTTGTCGCGCAGGATCCGCATCGTCTCTTCGTCGTTGCGCGAGATGAGCTGGTAGGTCGTCTCGATGAGCTGGTGCGCGCCGAGCACCTCGGTCGCGTGGAGACCGCCATCGAACCACACGATGGCTTTCCCTTCCTTCGCCATTGCCTTTGCCTGTTCGTCGGTCAGGCCTTCAGCAAGCGCGAGGCGCTGCGAGATCTGCTTGTAGCGCGCCAGGTTCTTGAAGTTTTCGGGGGCCGTGATGATCGCCATCAACTGCGGGCGACCTTCGGCGGTTTTCCCGATCTCTTCGACGACCATGCGGTTCGACTCGGCGTCGATCTTCTTCCAGTAGGCCTGGAACTGGGTGTAGGTGGCCAGGTTGTAATCGTCGCCGATGTTGAACCCGAAGAATTCCTTCGGCGACGTAATCCGGCCCTGGGCCGCCAGCGGTGCAGCGGCAGCGACGAGCAGGAAGAGTGATGCGAGATGCGTGAGCCGGAGAACCCCCGGAAAACGCGTGGAGCGTGTCGAACGCGACTCGAACATGTCGTCCAACCTCTGGGATGACGGGACGGTGACAAGGTACGTCTGCGTACTGGTTTACGCAGGAGGGTGGATAAGCGATGGCGGAGGGCGAAAGGTGGATGTCAGATGACTGCGAAGCGATTGGCGCAGAATTGATTTGGCTAATTCTGTCAAACCTCTCGCATCCCCATCCGCCCTCCGCCATCCGCAATCCTGCGCTCAGGCTTTGGCCTTTCGGCCGCACCCTCGTTTATTTGAACGCGTGTCCTTCCCCGTGCGCGCGACGGCGTACAGTCCCGGATCCATTGGCAACCTGGGTCCCGGGCTTGATGTCCTCGGATGCGCCGTCGAAGGAGCGGGCGACACCGTAGTCGCTGAATTCTCGGACGCTACCGGGATCACGGTGCTCGAACCCGGGCACGAGTCGCTGGGTACGGACCCCACGCGCCACGCGGCTGGTATCGCCGCCATTGCCGTCGTTCGGCGAGCGACCCACATGGGCGCGACCACGCCTGCCGGCGGAATCGGCCTGCGAGTCACGAAGGGACTTCCCCTCTCTGCCGGTCGCGGTGGCAGCGCGGCATCGGCGGTGGCCAGTGCGTCAGCCGTCAACGCGTTGATCGGGAGCCCACTTTCGCGCATCGACGTTCTCGAAGCCGCGCTGTTTGCCGAGACCCAGGTGGCAGGACGGCACCTCGACAACATCGCGCCGTCTTATCTGGGTGGCATCGTACTCATCCGCTCGCTCGATCCAATCGACGTCATATCGCTGCCGGTGCCTGCGTCACTGCACCTGGTATTGGCGACGCCCGAGCAACGGCTGCGGACCTCGGAAGCGCGCGCCGTTCTGCCCGTCGAGGTTTCGCTCAACGTAGCGCTGCACCAGGCGGCGCAAGTCGCAGGGATTGTGGCCGCCCTTTACACCGGCGACCTCGCCCTGCTGGGCCGCTGCATCGATGACCGTATCGCGGAGCCCGCGCGCTCCGGCATGCTGCCGGGATTCACGAAGGCAAAACACGCTGCCCTCACTGCCGGCGCACTCGGTGTCTCGATTTCCGGTGCGGGCCCGACCGCCTTCGCGCTCTGTGACTCCGAGGAAACCGCGACAGTCGTCGCGCGCGCGATGCGCGACGTGTACCAGAACGTCGGTATGTCCTGCGACGCGCGGGTCGCCCGCCCCGACCTCACAGGCACACGCGTCGAGACCGCGATGCGCGAATGACCAGCCCGCGCATGGATGCCCCGGCACGCTGGCAACAATGCGCGGAATGCGGCGTTCGCCTCGACGAACTGGACTCACGGACCGCGTGCCCGGATTGCGGCGGGCTGTTGGACGTCTTGTTCCACACGCCGGCCGGTCGCGCCACGTCCCTCCGCAACGCGTTCGCCTCGCGGGTGAGAATCGCCGGCGCTCCGCACGAGATCTCGGGCGTGTGGCGTTATGCAGAACTCATCATGACCGTGCCAGCAGCGGCGATGGTCTCGTTTCCCGAAGGGAACACGCCACTGGTTGACAACGAGCGAGTGTCGGCGTGGGCGGGTTGCCAGCGCCTGCAGCTCAAGCACGAAGGCATGAACCCGACCGGGTCATTCAAGGACCGCGGCATGTCGGTTGGCGTGACGCAGGCAAAACGAGTCCGCGCACGCGCGGTCGCGTGTGCGTCCACGGGAAACACGTCGGCGTCACTCGCCGCGTACGCCGCGTTGGCCGGCATCCCGGCGGTCGTCCTGGTACCCGCGGGCCAGGTGGCGACGGGGAAGCTGCAGCAGACACTCGCGTACGGCGCGCACACGCTGGCGGTTCGTGGGGACTTCGATGCGTGCCTCTCGCTCGTGCGCGAGGCGGCGCAACGACTCGGCGTTTACCTGCTCAACTCCGTGAATCCGTGGCGCATCGAAGGCCAGAAATCGATCGTCTTCGAACTCCTGCAGCAGCGTGGATGGAATGCGCCGGACTGGATTGCGCTTCCCGCGGGCAACCTTGGCAACACCGCGGCGTTCGGGAAGGCGCTGGACGAAGCATGTCGCCTCGGCATCATCGATCGCTCGCCGCGACTGCTGGCCGTCCAGGCCGCGGGTGCCGCACCTTTTTACCAATCGTTCGAATCGGGCTTCACCAAACGATTCACGACACATGCCGAGACCATCGCCAGCGCCATAAAGATCGGGGACCCGGCGTCATATGACCGCGGCGTTCAGGCGATGCGCCTGACGAGAGGTGCCGTCGTAGCGGTGCCTGACGAGTCAATCATGGACGCGCAGTCCAGCATCGGGGCGGCGGGGATCGGGTGCGAGCCGGCCAGCGCGGCGTCCGTCGCCGGCACACGCGAAGCCATCAGGAGCGGACTCATCGGTGCCCACGAAAGCGTGGTTGCGATCCTGACCGGTCACGTTCTCAAGGACCCGGTTCCAGAAGGGTTCAGCGACCGCAGCCGTTATGCAC
>DATMBT010000026.1:0-3113 GCA_035559475.1 Gemmatimonadaceae bacterium | reverse complement strand
CCCCACCGGCGCGTCTATGGAATCACCTACAGCGCGCGGGAGGGGCTACTCGGAGGGTGGGCGGAAGCCCTGTGGATGCGTCCGGGCGTCCACATGCTGCGGCTCCCGAACGGGCTCGACGCCGAGACATTCATTGGAGGGGGATGCGGCCTGGTGACCGCGATGCACGCGGTCGAACGCGCGGGTCTCCGACTCGGCCAGTCGGCGGTGATCCTCGGGGCCGGCCCGGTTGGCCAGTCGGCAATTGCGCTGGCAGCGTTGGGCGGTGCGGACCCGGTGATCGCGATCGGCGCGCCGGCACCGCGACTCGACTTCGGGCGCCGCATGGGCGCGACGAACGTCCTCGACCTGGAGATGCCGCATCCGGAACGCGTCGCGGCGGTACGCGCCCTGACCGGCGGACGTGGCGCAGACATTGTAATTGAAGCGGCGGGAGCACCCGAAGCAGTCCCACAGGCTCTGGACCTTGTTCGCGACGGTGGCCGCGTCGTGGTGTGCGGGCAATACACCGACGGCGGCCCGGCAACGATAAACCCTCATTCCCAGGTGAACCGGAAGCACATCGAGGTGCACGGGTGCTGGGGGTCGGATTTTTCGCACCTGTATCGTGCCGTGCACATCGCCTCGCGTCACGCCAACCATGTGCCCTGGCGGGAAATGATCGGCGCGAGATTCGGGCTCGGTCAGGCCAACGAGGCGCTGGCGGCAGTGGCCAATCGCGAAGTGACGAAAGCGGTGATCGTGCCAGGAAGCGATTAGCGGTTAGCGACTAATTCTTTCACACTTCTGTTGAACAATTCGGTCTGAACGGCTAAGCTGAAGGCATGGCAAACGTAGTTGGCGTGCCTGCGGGCTATCGCGGCATGCGGGGCGAGATCATTGTCGCGCTCAAGAAGGCGCAACCGCTTACCGCGAAAGAGCTTGCGGAGCAGTTTGGGGTTACTCCAAACGCCCTTCGACGGCACCTCAAGGAGTTGGAGCATGAGGGCATGGTCCGCTACGCCCGCGAAATTCACGGCGTTGGCGGACCCGAGTTTGCATTTTCGCTGACCGACGCCGGGGAGGCACTTTTCCCCCGCTCGTACGAGCGCACTCTGACCGAGGTGCTGGACCTGGTCCGGGAGCAGCAGGGCGATGAAGGAATTGTGCAGCTGTTCCAGCGTAAGTGGGACGACATTGCCAGCGTGGCGCGTCCCGAGCTGGAGCGACTGCCGGTGGACCAGCGGGCCACGCGGCTGGCCGAGTTGCTGACGTCGTTAGGCTACATGGCCGAGGCGCGCCCGGTGTCGGGCGCGCTTCCGGTGCTGACGGAACACAATTGCGCGATCCGGCTGATCGCCGAGCGATTCCCGGAAGTGTGCGCGGCCGAGGAGCGGTTCATCGCCGACCTGCTGGGCGCACCGGTGACTCGTCAGGCACACATCGCGAAGGGTGCGAATTGCTGTGAGTACTGTATCGGAACGGCAACTGACGTGACTCGTGACTCGTGACTCGGCACTACGGGGTGAATGGTTAATCCGTAGCGCAGTTCAATTCTGCAATCTGCATTCTGCAATCTGAATTCAAATGGCCTCTGACATCGAACTCCTTGTAAACAAGGATTACCAATACGGCTTCTCGACGGACATCGAAGCCGACGCGCTGCCGCCCGGCCTCAACGAGGACGTGGTGCGCGCGATTTCGGCGCGCAAGAACGAGCCGGAGTGGATGGTCGAGTGGCGGCTCAAGGCGTTCCGTCGCTGGCTGCAGATGAAGGAACCGCACTGGTCGAACGTGAAGTACCCGGCGATCGACTATCAGGCCGTTTCCTACTACTCGGCACCGAAGACCGCCAAGCCGTTAGGCAGCCTGGACGAACTCGACCCGAAGATCCGCGAGACGTACGACAAGCTCGGCATCCCGCTGCAGGAACAGAAACTCCTCGCGGGCGTGGCCGTTGATGCCGTGTTCGACTCGGTCTCGGTCGGCACCACCTACAAGGAAGAACTGAAGAAGCACGGCGTGATTTTCTGCTCGTTCGGCGAGGCGGTGCAGGAACATCCCGAGCTCGTGAAGCGGTACCTCGGCTCGGTCGTGCCGTACAGCGACAACTTCTTCGCCGCGCTCAACTCGGCGGTGTTCTCTGACGGCTCGTTCGTGTACGTGCCGCGTGGCGTGCGGTGTCCCATGGAGCTGTCCACGTACTTCCGCATCAACGCGGCGGACACCGGGCAGTTCGAGCGCACGCTGATCGTCGCCGATGAGGGTGCGTACGTGAGCTACCTCGAAGGCTGCACGGCACCCAAGCGGTCAACCAACCAGTTGCACGCCGCGGTCGTCGAACTGGTCGCGCTCGATCGCGCGACGGTGAAGTACTCCACGGTGCAGAACTGGTACGCGGGCGACAAAGACGGCGTAGGTGGCATCTACAACTTCGTCACCAAGCGCGGAAAGGCATTCGCGGGATCGAAGATCTCGTGGACGCAGGTGGAAACCGGCTCGGCGATCACCTGGAAGTACCCGAGCGTGATCCTGCAGGGCGACAATTCCACGGGCGAGTTCTACTCCGTCGCGGTGGTGAACAACCACCAGCAGGCCGACACGGGAACGAAGATGATCCACATCGGCCGCAACACGAAGTCGAACATCGTGTCCAAGGGCATTTCGGCCGGCAAGGGCAACAACAGCTATCGCGGCCGCGTGCAGGTGCTGCCGAAAGCCGAGGGCGCGCGCAACTACACGCAGTGTGACTCGATGCTGATCGGGAATAACTGCGGCGCGCACACGTTCCCGTACATCGAAGTGCAGAACAACACCGCCATCGTGGAGCACGAGGCCAGCACGTCGAAGATCGGTGAAGACCAGATCTTCTATTGCAAGCAGCGGGGGCTCAGCGGCGAGCAGGCGGTGTCGATGATCGTCTCCGGCTTCTGCCGCGAGGTGTTCAAGGAACTGCCGATGGAGTTCGCGCTCGAGGCGCAGCAGCTGCTGGGGATTACGCTTGAAGGATCGGTGGGCTAACGGGTAGTCGGGCTAACGGGTAGTCGGGCAAACGGGCACACGGGCACACGGGCAGGCGAACAGCAGTGCCGAGTCACCAGTCACCAGTCACCAGTCACTATTTCAAATGCTCC
>DATMBT010000025.1:0-3470 GCA_035559475.1 Gemmatimonadaceae bacterium | reverse complement strand
CGAGCTGCAGCGCTACGAGGTCCCGCAGCTCCTGGCCGACCCGACTCGACGCAAGGAAGAAATGGCCATCCTCGCGCGGGAAGGAAGTGTTCGCGAGTTCGAGCTGGAGATCGTTCGCCCGGATGGACTGCGACGCACGGTCCTGGATACGACGTACGAGGTGCGCGATCCGGAAAATGGCGAGGTGCACTTCCACGGAGTCCTCATCGACATCACCCGCCGGAAAGAGCTGGAGGACCGGCTGCGCGAACAGCTGATTCGGGACGCGCTGACGGGCTGCTATAACCGGCGATTCCTGTTCGACCTCGAAGCGGAATTCCGCGCCGGTGGAGAGGAGCGCTGGGGCAGCATCTTCATCGACATCGACCACTTCAAGAGCTACAACGACCACCACGGCCATGCGAGCGGCGACCAGGTGCTTCAGCGCATGGCGCGGTTCCTGATGCGCGAAGTTCGCTCCGACGAGCCGGTCATTCGCCTGGGTGGCGACGAGTTCCTCATCGTTCTGGCCGGCGAAAACGCTGCGCGCACGGCCACGGTGGCCGAACGGCTCCAGCAGGCCGCGGAACGCTCAGCGCCGGTGGCCTTTTCGTTAGGCTGGGCGATGCGTGAGGGTGGCGAGTCATTCGAGCAAACGATCGCCCGCGCGGACCATGTGTTGATCAACGTGCGCGTCCTGTCGCGTTCCGGCGATTATGCCACGCTGCCGAACAGCATGGAGCGGCGGAAGAGATAGTTCTGAGGCCACAGGCGACAGGTCACAGGCCAGAAGACCGAAGCCGGATTGGCCTTTGGTCCAACCAGCCGGAACAGCGCCGGCCCGCCTGAGTACTGTGGCGCCATGAGAATCCCTTCAATCCTGGTTATCGGTGTTTCGGCAGCGGTTTTCGCGTGCGAGCCAACCGGGGTTGATGAGGAAGACACGGTTGAACTGACGCTCCGGGTGCGCCTGGCCGGTGGCCGCAACCTGGGTCCCACACCGGGTCGCGTGTACGTCTTCTTCAGTGAAAACCAATCCGTGGCTCGCGCCTACGCTTTCCCTGAACAGGCGGCGGAGGTTTGCGTATTTGACGCCACTCCGGTGACGACATGTTCGTTCGAAGTGCCGCGCTCGACAACGATCTCGCTGGTCGTCGCCGAACCTGATCCCGCCGTGGTCGTGCGGTTTGCGCCGGAGTCGCCTGACGACACACTGCGCGACGGCCGGTACGTCGAGTTCACGGGATGGACGGAATGTCCTGATCGCGCTGAGCGGGGACTGTGTGTCCTGCCCGCATCGAGGGACGTGTTGGTCGAGGCAAACTTCCAGCTGCTGCAGCAGGTGTCGGTCTACCAGACCGGCGTGGCGGCGATGGACTACGCGGCAGTCTCCGCGGCCCCGACACTCAAGGTTCCCGCGGAAAACGGCAATATCCTCGACCTTGCAGGCTGCCGACGCGTCCTCGTTACGCCGGGCAGCGCACCTTGCGACGACATACGCCTCGTCGGGAGCGCGCCGTATCATCGAATCACGGCTTACGTCCCGCGCGCAACGGTCTTCGGCATGTTCTCAGCGCCGGCTCCAGAAACGGAGTTTCAGGAATGGCAGGGGGCCTGCATCCCGAGTGGGCTCTATGGCCCGGCAACGTGCTCGCTGATCTCCCCCGACACCTCCGGCGCGCCGATCAGGATCACGGTTCGGTACTCGTGGTGGGATTGTCCGGGCGGGCCCAGGGAACGCGACACGGGGACCTGCGTGCTCCGGGGAGTCATTCCACGGGCAACAAGATGAACCAGGACCAAAGACCAGAGACCAGAGTCTAAGTTGTTGTACCGCATCAACTTGGCCTGTGGTGTTTGGACCTCGGCTTTCCCCGTGTGCAAGTCTCATCGCAACCGACGTCTCCCAGATGTACCCACATCAGGAACGTCCGTATGCGAAGCCTCTACGCCGCAGTTCTCACGCTCGTCGTCTCCATCACCGCCGGTGCCCAGGGCAGGCTGATTCCGCGGCCCTGCCCGCAGCCCGTTCCGCCACCCTGCCGCGAGGGGCGATGCCCTGAAGTTCTCCCCATCAGGCCGTGCATTGCCAACAACGCGATCATTCGCACCTCGAGCCAGGTGCGCGTGGAGATGGTGAATCGCGTCCTTCGCTACGAAGTGAATGAGACATTCGTGAACACGGGTGGTGGCCTGGGTGAAGCGGATTACCTGTTCCCGCTGCCGTCCGGTTCGGCGTTCGAGGACCTCAAGCTCTCGATCAATGGCGAACTCGTTTCGGGCGAGACGATGAACGCCGGCGAAGCTCGTCGTATCTACGAGGACATCGTCAGGCGACACCGCGACCCGGCGCTGGTGGAGTGGATGGGTGCTGGCCTCCTGCGCGCGCGAATCTTCCCGATCAATCCTGGTGAGGAGAAGCGCGTGGTCGTGCGCTTCCAGAGCGTGGCGCAGCGAGAAGGTGACGCGTTGCGCGTCGATTACGTGCGCGGCACGGAACCGGCGCGTCCGCCGGTGGCGATGCCAGTGATTCGTGACCGTGACCGGATAAACGAGATCGATGAAGACATTGAAATCGCCAACAGCTTCAGCCTGACGTACGACAACACACGCGACTACGGTGCGCCGTATTCGCCGACGCACCGGCTCAACGTGCGCGACCGCGATGGGCGCCGCGTTGTAAACGCGTCCGGCGACGGCCGCGAAGTCACGATCCTGCTGCCGCTGGCTCGCGCGTCGACCGCTGCCGTTTCGGTGCTCACGCATCGCCTGGACAGCGATCCTGGCTATGCGCTCATCACCATCACGCCGCCGGCGGCCACCGGTCGCACCACGCCACGCGACGTGACGTTCGTCCTCGACGTGTCCGGATCGATGCGCGGCGAGAAACTCGACCAGGCCAAGGCCGCCGGCCATGCGCTGCTGGCGTCACTGTCGCGCAGCGACCGGTTCCGGTTGATCGACTTTGCGACGGACGTAAACAGTTTCCGTGACGACTTTGTGGACGCGACGCCGGCCAACATCCGTGAGGCGCGCCGTTATCTCGACGGTTTGCGCGCCGAAGGTTCGACGAACATCTCGGGTGCACTCGAGGAAGCACTGAACGTGCGGGCCGACCGGGAACATCTGCCGCTTATCGTCTTCCTGACCGACGGTGAACCCACGGTGGGCGAGCGGAATCCCGACGCCATCGCCGCCATCGCCGCCCGGCTTCGTGGCGACGCGCGACTGTTCACGGTTGGGGTGAGCGCCGACGTGAACTCGTCGCTGATCGAGCGGCTGGCGGTGGAAGGCCGTGGCACCGCGCACTTCGTGCGGTCGGGCGAAAACGTCGAGCGGCCGGTATCGCTGCTGGCGTCGCGCCTGACGAATCCCGTCCTCACCAACGTGAGGATATCCGTTGACGGCGTTCGTCTGTCGCAGGTCCTTCCTTCGGGATCGATCGACATCTTCGCCGGCCAGGACCTGGTCCTGCTGGCTCGTTATGAAGG
>DATMBT010000024.1:0-3826 GCA_035559475.1 Gemmatimonadaceae bacterium | reverse complement strand
ACGAGGGAGTCATCGCGTTGCCGGGCAGCGCCTTCGGTGCCGGCGGAGAAGGCTTCTTCCGCATCTCTTTCATCACCAGTCCCGATCGACTCCGTGAAGCGGCAATGCGCGCAGGAAGAGTGTTGGCGAAGGTCTAAGTTCCGCGCGAAAGACAAAAGCATTTGAACGCCGAGGACGCCGAGATCGCAGAGCACCCCCGCGACCATTGCGACCTCGGCGTTGAATGCTTTTTACGAGCCTTCTTGTCACAACCGCCGGGCCACCCCATTGTTTGGCCGGATCGCCCCACCGCCAAGCCCTGGAGGTTCCTGTGCTGACTCGCCTGTCGATCACCCGAGTCGTGACTGCCGGCCTGCTTTGCGCGACCGCAGCACCACTCGCTGCGCAGCAACAGCGGCCGATGGATTTCCTCGACGTCCAGTTGATGCGGAGCGCCGGCTCACTCGCGGTCAGTCCCAACGGGCAATGGGTGCTCTACACGCTGTCGGTTCCGGACTGGAAAGAAGCGAGGAGCACCACGGACATCTGGCTGGTTTCGGCGACAGGCGGTGTTTCGTCCGCACGGCAGCTCACGTACACGAAGGACAAGAGCGAAGCCAATCCGGTGTGGTCGGCGGATGGATCGTTCTTCGTGTTCGCATCCAACCGGGACGCGCCTTCCTCCGCTGCCGCGCAGAACCAGGTCTACGTCATGCGGCCCGACGGCGGTGAGTCGCGCAAGGTCACCGACGCCAAGGACGGCGTCGCGCAGTTCGAGTTCACGCGGGACGGAAAGTGGCTCGTCTACGCCGCCGGCAAGGCTGAAGACCGGCAGTTGTGGATGCTCCCGGTGAGCGGCATCGATTCCGCTCCTCCAGTCCAGCTGACGAAACACGCGACGCCGCTCGGCACGTGGGAGCTGTCGAACGACGGGCGAACCGTGTTCTTCCTCGCGCCGGACTCGGTGGACAAGGATGACCGCGAGCGTCGCGAGAAGAAGTTCACCGCAACGCTGCGCAACCAGCCGATGCCGCCGAACTCATTCTGGAGCATCGACATTGCGACGAAGCAGGAGAAGCGCCTGACGAATGATGCCACGTTCAGCGCGGCGAGTTTCTCGTTGTCGAACGATGGCAAGTGGGCCGGCGTGCGCGCCATCAAGAACGATCGTTATGCACGCAACATCACCGAAGAAAGCATCAGCGGCGACCTGTGGCTCGTAAACCTGGCCACGCCCCGGGTTGAACGCCTGACGAACAACGCCGAGATCGGCGAAGGGAACCTCTCGTTTGCTCCTGACGGAAAGACCATCGCCTTCAGTGCCGCCAATGACTTCAAGTATTTTCGCGACAACCGGCTGTATATCCGCGCGATCGATGCCACTGGCGCTGCCTTCCGTGAAATCGGCGACGGCTACGACGGAGACGTGAATATCGGTTGGTGGTCCAACGACTCACGCACGATTTACTTCGCCGATGGCGTGAGGGCCACGACGCAGGTGATGTCGATCGACGTGGCTACAGGCAAGGTCACCCAGGTCACGAACGAGAAGGCGACCATCAGCGTGTCACGCGACGATCGCTCGGGCCGCCTGCTCATCACGTACGCCGACCCGAAGACGCCGACGTCTCATTACACGGTGTCCAGCCTGGCCGACGTGAGCGACAGGACAAAGTGGACGCGCCTGACGAACGCCAATCCGCAGGTCGCCGGCTTCGCGCTCGGCGAGGCCGAAGAGATCACGTGGAAGTCGAAAGACGGAAAGATGGTGGGTGGCGTGCTGGTGAAGCCGGTGGGCTACCGCGCCGGCCAGAAGTACCCGCTGATCGTCGCGATCCATGGCGGCCCGGCCGGCGCCGACGTCCTCGGATTCAACGGCGGCTACGGGTCACAGATCTACGCCGGCGACGGCTACGCGGTGCTCCTGCCTAACTACCGCGGCTCGACGAACTACGGCGAGCAGCACCGGCTCGACATCGTGGGCGATTACTTCAAGAAGGGATACGAGGACATCATGACTGGCGTCGACTACCTGATCGCCCAGGGGATCGTCGACGGCACGAAGATGGGCGCCCTTGGGTGGAGCGCCGGCGGACACTGGTCGAACTGGATCCTCGTCAGCACGGATCGCTTCAAGTCGATCTCGACCGGTGCGGGCACAACGAACTGGATCTCGATGTTCGCGCAGAGCGACGTGCAACGGAACCGGCAGGAGTACCTCGGCGGCAAGCTGCCTTACGAGGATTTCGAGCCGTACTGGAAGCAGTCACCCATTCGCTACATCAAGAACGCCAAGACACCAACGATGATCCACGTGGTGGATGGTGATCCGCGCGTGCCGCGCCCGCAGAGCGAAGAGCTGCACATGGCGCTCAAGAAGCTTGGCGTTCCCACGGAGTTCTTCGTGTATCCCGGCAACACGCACGGCATCCCCGACCCGCGCAACCGCTTGCTCAAGTCCGTGGCCGAGAAGGCGTGGATGGACAAATGGATCCTGGGGAAGGGTGACTTCCGGTGGAGGGATGTGTTGAAGACTCTCGAGGATCGTGCGAACGTGAGCTCGACGTCGAGTCCATAAGCAGGGTCGAGGGTCGAGGGTCGGGGGTCGAGGGAAGGAAAAAGGGCCCGAGGAAATCCTCGGGCCCTTTCCACTGCACTCTATCAACTTCTCTCAACCCTCGACCCTCAACCCGCGACCCTATTGCACATTCAGCGTCACGTTATGCGCCTTGAGTGCGGTGGCGACCGTTCTCGCCCGTGCCAGCACAGCGTTCGCTTCCGAGATCGCCGCTGTCAACGCGGTCCGCGCCGACGTTGCCTGATTCGTCACTGAGGCACTTGGCGGTTCCCAGACCGACATGATGTTTGCCTTGGCCGCTGCGACCCGAGCGAGCGCGTTCTGCGCCGCCGCGGCACCACCACCGCCGCCGCCACCACCACCGCCGCCGCCGCGACCAGCCTGCGGCGCTCCGCCGGCGGGCACACCAAACTTCACTCGAACGGCTTGATAGTCCTTGTTCAGTGACTCGAACTGGGACTTCACGTTGGCCGGCACGTTGTCCATGCCACCAATCTTGCCGGCAATGTCCGTCATCTGCGGATGCAGCGCGTTCAACGAAGCCTGAACCTCATTGCCACGACGCTGGGCATCGTGCAACTCCATCGCGATGGCATTCCAGCGAGTGCGCTCTGCACCAGCCAGGCGTGCTTGCGGATCCATTACGATCTTCATCGGCTTGGTGTCCAGGGCACGTCCACCAGCGATCAACGCGACGCCGTAGTTCCCCGGCGTTACGTGCGGGCCGGCGTTACCACCACCGCCAAATCCACCGAAGCCACCACGGCCACCGCCGTCGCCAGCACCGCAGGGATCAGACGGCATGTAGCCGGACGTTGGCAACTGCTGCGGGACGTTTGGTACCGCGGAAGCACCGCGTCCACCGCCACCACCGCCGCCACCACCACCACCACCACCGCCAGCACGACCGGCGGGAGCGGCCGCAGCGCCTACCGCCGGAAGCGGTTCAACGCGCTGGTCCCAGCAGATCGTCTGGATACCCGCGACGTTCTTTGCCGCCGGCACGTCGAGCGTGCGAACTGCGCGGCCGTCCGGCGTCAGGATTCGAACCTTCAGGTCGGGCACTGTTTTCTTGAGGCTGAACTGGATCACTGCGTCCGTCGGCGGGTTTTCGCCGGCGAAGAACTGGTGACCCCAGAATTCGTCGTTGCGATCGTCCTTTGACTTCCACTGAAGGGCGGTCGGCACCGAGAAGAGTTTCGCATCACCGGACGCGGCCTGCGCCGCGGCGTATTCCTGAATCGGCTCGAGGTGATCGAGAATCCAGAT
>DATMBT010000023.1:0-5858 GCA_035559475.1 Gemmatimonadaceae bacterium | reverse complement strand
CGAATGTGATCGCGCTGTTGTGATCGTACCATCGAATCGAAGCTGCCTTCCACTCGGCGCCCCAGTTGCGGCGCACAGTCCCCAGCGGCATCCGGCCAAAGGTTGCAATCGGTCGATCACCCGTGGACCCGATCTGGAGTGCACCAAGCCGCAACAACCCGGAGGATTCCGCCGGCAGCGCATCACCATCGAAGTCCGACACACGCGTCACGACGGCGCCAGCTCCCATGAAGGAATTGAGCGGCTTGTCGAAGAACACCGGCGTTCGCCCCTGCACCTGGTGCGTCAGGTTCCTGCCTAACGTTCCGCGTCCCGTCGCCGGATCGTACGGCGTCCCGATTTTCGAGAGATGAAGCAGTCGTACGTTGTTCAGCGTGAAACCGGCCAGCACCACGATGGTCGCCGGCTGGACAAAGTCCGTGCCTTTCCCATCCGTGTACTTCACGCCGGTGATTCGACCGTTCTTGTGCAGGATGCGACGCACCCACGACCCGGTCCTGAGTTCGAAGCGGGTTCGATTTCGCACCACGGGAAGAAGCGTGTTCGACGGCTGGGCCTTTGCTCCCACCATGCAACTGAAGCGCTCACAGAAACCGCAGTACTGGCAGGGAGCCCGCTCGACACCGTCAGGATTCCGGTACAACTCGCTGAGGAGTGCCGACGGTGAAGGATGCGGGTGGAACCCCAGCTTTGTCGCGCCTTCCGTCATCAGCGAACCGATATACGGGGTCTTGAGCGGCGGAACAGGATATTCGTTCGCGCGCGGCCCCTCGAACGGGTTGCCGCCCTGCATGATTTTGCCTCGGAGATTACCGGCCTTTCCGCCGACGCCCATCATTTGCTCGGCGCGCCAGTAATGCGGTTCGAGGTCCTCGTAGGTGACGCCCCAGTCCTGCACGGCAAGGTCCCGCGGTAGCCGCGAGACGCCGAACTTGTTCGCCAGGTACGAGCGCAGCCGGAACTGGACAGGGAAGAAGCGAAACGACATTCCCGCCCAGTGCTCACCAGCGCCGCCGACGCCTGTGCCGGGCAGGAACGCTCCATACTGCCGTACGGGAGCGGAGCGATCACGCACAGAATGCCGATGCGTGATCGTCTCTTCCGACGCGTTCTGCATCAGCCGCTGTCGAAGGGAATAATCGACTTCGTCCATCCCAGCGCGGTATTCCGCGGGTGCATGAACGCCGCGTTCGAGCATGAGAACGGAGAGAGTGGTGCGGCCGGTTAACTCCCTGGCCATCGTGAGTCCCGTCCAGCCACCTCCGATAATCACCACGTCCACTGGCTTCAAGGTGGTCGTCATTCGGACCTCTCGTCTTCCCAGGGCTTCAGCGCGCGGCCGAGAATCTGCTGCAGACTTGCTGGCGCTGGCCGATACGCTACACCGAAGTGGCGATCAATATCGTCGCGGTAGCTCATGCGAGGTCCGGGGAACCCGATCAGTTTCCAGCCGACGAGGTTTGCGTTGCCGCCGTGCATCGGGTCCGAGAATACGCCCTCGATCGTGTGGGCCTTCAGGAGTTCGAAGAAACGCGTCCCTTCGATGTCGGCGAGTCTATTGTCCTGCTCTTCAGGGGAGATAGACGCAAAGTCTCCGAGTGCGCGTACTCCCGCACGATAGACCTGGCGTGGAGTGTCACGACCCTGGTAACCGTGCTCCGGCACCGACTCGAAGAATGGTGGTTTTGTGTACCGGTATTTATCACGGCCATAGGGGCCGGCGAGCTGCCGGTCGATGTAGATGACTACACCGGCAGCCTTGGCGCCCGGGGATTTGGCATCGGCGGGAAAGATGCGTTCGCACGCCGCCTCGACGATTCGAGCCTCTGATGCCGTGAAAAAGCGCAGCGGGACTCGAACTTGTCCGCTCGATTCAGTTGTCAGCGCTGACAACTCACGCGCGAGCGTTGCGCCGAGCAAGCCCGTGATGGCACCGGCGTTGATAACGAGGAATTCGCGACGTCGCATCGAGTGATCCTCCGCGCGGGCGGGTTACTGTCAATCGCCGATTGCCAGAGACAAACCAGCGGCGATACACAATGCAACCCAACGACCGGGCTCGTCCAGACGGTCGCAGGATGTGATCGGGATCGTCCAGCCGCGATGTGAACTAAAACTCTGTACTCACCGTCATCTGGCACTTCCGAAAAGAAGTTTCCGTGGGCAGGTGGCAGCCGAGCGCGCGGCGGGTAGTTTCGACGCCAGTAAAGCCGCTCACTCCACGCGCTCACGTCATGCCTGCTTCTGTAACGGAACTCGGCCCGGGCCGATCCCGCCACTTTGCGCCCATCACCACGATGGCCAGCGGGTTCGAACTTGGCCTGACGATGCACGTCATCGAGGGCACGAAACCAGGACCAGCCGTAGGCGTTGCGGCCATGATCCATGGCGATGAACTCGACGGCCTGCTGATCGCGCGAGAACTCGTTCGCACACTCGATCCATCCACGCTGCGCGGGTCAGTGCGGATACTCGGTGTCGCGAATCCGCTCGCGATGGAAGGGATCACGCGGAACACGCCGATCGACATGCTCGACATGAACCGGCTCTTCCCGGGCGCGCCCGACGGCTGGCTGAGCGAGCAGCAGGCCTACGCGATCGCGCACGAATTCATCGACCAGATCGAGGTGCTCGTCGACCTTCACTGCGGCGGCACGTTTCCGTGGGTCGACTACTGCTACGTGGTGAACGACGAAGCGCTGTCGCGCGCATTCCTCCCGGCGCTCCTCTACAAGCCCGCTACGATCTACTCAGGTACGACGGCCACGTATGCCGAGCAGCGTGGCGTCAAGTGCACCGTGGTGGAGATCGGGGGTGGATATCACGACCAGCCGCTGCACGTCGCAAACGGCGTGCGGGGCGTCATGAACCAATTGCGTCACGTTGGAGTGCTCGACGGACCGGTCGAGCGGCGCGCGGGCCAGGTTCTCATGCGCGACATGAAGGTCATGCGGCCGCGCCATGGAGGGATTTGTGTGCCGAGGACGACGCTGTCGCCCGGGCAGGTGCTGCCCGCCGGTACTGCGCTGGCCGACATCGTCAGCCCGTACAGCTTCGAGATGCTCGAGACCATGACGGTGCCTTACGACGAGAATATCGTCGTCCTCTGCCGGAACTTTGTCACGCGCATCCATCCGGGTGACTACGGCTTCATGATCGCCAATCGGGCGTCGGCGACGACGTACACCGACTGACCAAGTCCTGTTGCGAGTCTCCTTCGTTCACGCGGAGCCGCGGAGACGCGGAGAAGATGGCATGAAAGAATCTCTACCGGAGCTTGCGTGATCATTCAACAGATCGAAAACGAGTGCGCACTGCACTGTGCGGATTCGACCCCTCCGCGGCTCCGCGTCTCCGCGTGAGAAGATCTTGTAGTTCATGGTTAGGCCTGATGCTGAGCATCGGTGTCGCCGGTGAGGCGCTCGCCCAGGCACGCGCGGAGACAGCCGACATCACCATAACGGCCAGGACGCCTAACGCGGTGCACGTCGAAGAGCGGTATGCACTCGGGCCTTCCGCCGCGTCGCTGGAACTTCGGGTCATGACCAAGCCGTGCATGCTGGTGGAGAACCTGCGTGTCGAGCGCGACGGCGTTGTGCTGAAAGGGTCAGAAACGTTTAACGGACCCTGGATCACCTGGCGTGACACCACAACCGCACGCGGTGACTCGCTTCGGTTGTCCGTGCGATACACGGTGTGGCTCGGCGGATCGCGCACCATACCGCTCATGCACCTCACGGCTCCGCTGGCGAGAAACGAGTCGTCGCGGCTGGGCGCCGTGAGTGTTGTCCTGCGGTTCGCCCATAGCGGCGGTCAGGTCGAATTCCCGTACATGACTCGTCAGGCGCCGAACGAATGGTCCGGGCGCTACGTCGCGGTGCCGTCGTTCCTGAAGGTTGGCGGCCCGGCCTTTCCGTGCGACCGGCCCCCCGACGTTGCCGGCGACAACGGCGGCCTGGTCTGGCGGTACTGGCTGCTGCTGGGGATCATGGTTGCCTGGGTACCCATCTATCTCACGTGGGCCCGCCGGACGGGAGAGCGCGCATGACCGGGGCGCACCTGACGGCATTCTACGTGATTGTGGGCGCTTACCTGGTCCTGGTCTGCGGGATCGGGCTGTACAACTACCGTCGCGCTTCGACCGAAGAAGGATTTCTCGCTGCTGGTCGCAGCCTCGGCCCGATCATGGGTGGCGCGACACTGATGGCCAACCAGGTCAGTGCCGGCGCCACGATCGGGATGGTGGGCTTCCACTACTTCTCCGGCATCAGCTACGCCTGGACGTGGCCACTGGTCTGGATCGGCTGGGTGGTGGCGGCGCTGTTTGTGGCGCCGAAGATCCGGCGTGTTCCCGGCCTGACGCTGCCGGATTTCTTCGCCGCCCGCTTCGAGAGCAAAGCGGCACGCGCCATTGCCGCGTTGTTCATCCTGGTCGTTTACGCCGTGATGCTCTCCGCGCAGTACCAGGCCGGCGGTCTGCTCTTCGGACTGGTTGGCGGCATGGAATATTCGCGCGCCGTCCTGCTCGTTGCCGTCATAACGACGGTGTATACGGTGCTCGGCGGGATGTACAGCAATGCGCATGTGGGGATGCTCAAGGCCGTCCTGCTGCTGGGGAGTTATGCGATTGCGGTGCCATGGCTCCTTGACCACGTCGGTTCGGTCAGCGACATCGGCGAAGCGCTCACCGCGATCGACCCGCGCCTCACGGGTAACTGGTTCGGCTGGCGCCAGCTGATTGCCATCTCGATGGCGATCGGCCTCGGCCTCGCCGCGTCGCCGTACGAGATCTCCGCCATTTATTCCATGCAGAGCAGGCGAACGACGCGAATGGCAATCGGCTACTCGTTCCTCTTCCAGGCGTGCATCGGTGTCGGCGTACTGCTCTTCGGGTTGTCGATGCGCGTGGCGATGCCGCAGCTGCCCGCGCCCGATCTTGCGACGCCGGTGCTGGGAATGAGCATCCTGCCGCCATGGATCGGACTCCTCGTGCTGCTGGCCGCCGTCGTCACATTTACGCGGACCGGCGGTGCGATACTCCTGACCGCGGCGTCAGCCGTCTCGCACGACATCTACGCGAAGTTGCTCGATCCGGGGGCGGGTGAACGGGCAAAGGTGCAGGCGAGCCGGCTGGCGGTCATCCTCTTCAGCGCGATCCCGGTTGCGTTCGCGCTGCGTCAGTTCGACCTGGTGAACTTCATCGTGATATGGGCAGCGAGACTCATGGTGAGCTTCCTGTTCATTCCCGTGGTAGTCGGACTGAACTGGCGCCGCGCGACGCGTGCCGGCGCGATCGCGTCGATGCTGGGCGGCATGGCGACGTGCCTGATCTGGTCGCGGCTCGGTTCTCCGTACTTCCTCGGTCTCGATCCCGCCGAGGCGGGCGTGCTGGTAAGCGCGTTGGCGATGTTCGCCGTGAGTCTCATGACTCCGACAGCGTCGGAGGAAACGTTACGCCTGTTCTTCGATGACGCACCGCCGAAAACGGGCTAGGCGTCGGAGCTGGACCGTTTTTGAAAGGCAACTGCTGACGCACGGTGGGGGAATCTCCTACGTTGGCATGAGTGGGGAGCAGGCAAGTTTCCTCCCTGGGCGCCAGACGGTCGCTCCGACGTTCTCCTCGTCCTTTAATAGTCGAGTGCACGACATGCGTGGTTGGCTTTTCGTCCTGCTACTGGCAACGGCCGTCATCGGGTGCGATTCGACGCCCAAACCGCCGAATATTTCACTGGACCAGCGATCGGCTTCGGCCGTGGGCGACGAAACGCTGACTGGCCAGGTCCTCGAGCACATCGCGGCCTCACCATACAGCTACGTTCGCATCAGGACGTCGAAGGGGGACGTCTGGGCCGCGGTCA
>DATMBT010000022.1:0-4287 GCA_035559475.1 Gemmatimonadaceae bacterium | reverse complement strand
CCGGCGGGCCGTGAGGTCCTTGCGCGTGTTCGCCAACTGCTGCGACATCGTCACCATCTCGGCGAGCATGTCCGTCATCTCGAGCTGGAATCCTTCGCGCTCCTTGTGCTGCGCCACCGTCAGTGTCAGCAATGGATCCGGGTTCACCTGGACCGTCGCTGTCGCCTTCGCGTCGCCGGCCTGCAGCGTCACCGTGTACGTGCCGGGAGATACGAACGCCCCGCGCGCCCCGAGCGAGCGCGGCACTTCATAGGGGTACGGGTCGGCGCCGCGCCCACCGGCACCCTCGTCGCCGCCTCCACCACCGCCCCCGCCACCACCACCGCGTCCACCACGTCCACCTCGTCCGCCGCGTCCGCCTTCAATGGCGACGTTAGGCATGGTCATGCCCGTGGCGGAAAGCACGTTGTGCCGCAGGTCCCAGTTGACGCGGTGGATCGCGCCGGCCTCGCCCGGCCCCTGCAGGGTGCGCACGACCCGGCCGGTCGCATTCGTGACCGTAAGCGTCACGTCAGGTACGGGGCGTGAGAGTGAATAGGAAATGAGCGCGCCATCCTTGGGATTGTCCCCGGCATATTCGCCCTGGGCCCAGTTCGAGAAGTCTTCCCAGAACAGATATTGGTTCACCGGCCGTATCGGGAAGACGTGCGCCGGCTTGGCTGCAATGGACGCAGACCACGACGCAATCGGTGAGGCATCATCCAGGATCCAGATGCTGCGACCGTGCGTGCCCAGGATGAGGTCCTTGGTGCGCGGGTGGACGAGGATGTCGTAGGTCGGCACCGTCGGCAGGTTGGACTTGAAGCGCGTCCAGGTCTTCGCCGAATCCGTCGTTATGTAGAGCGCGCGTTCCGTGCCGATGAACGCCACGGCGGGTTGTCCGGGGTATTCGTAGATCGTTCGCACCACGTCGCCCGACGGGAGTCCGTTCGTGACCTTGGTCCACGTGCGACCGAAGTCGGTCGTGCGGAACGCGTACGGCTCGAAGTGCCCGGATCGATGTCCATCGAACGTCACGTACGCCGTCCCGGCTGAAGCCGACGATGGCGTCACCCGACTTACGAACGTGAACGGTGGAACGCCGGTGATGTTGGCCGACACGTCGGTCCAGGTGGCGCCGCCATCACGCGTGACCTGCACCGCACCGTCATCGGCACCCACCCAGAGCACCTGCGCGTTGATCGGCGATTCGCCGATCGCCGTCAGCTCGCTGTAGTTCGACTCGCCATCGTGGCGCGAGATGCGGATCTCGCTGCCGAGCACTCCCATGATGCGGAGCGTGTCGCGGTTGACCTGGCGCGTGAGATCCTTCGTGTACGTCCACGACTCGCCGTGATCCTTCGAGATGAAGAGCCGGTTTGCGCCGACATAGAGCACACCCTTGGTGTGCTTCGACGCGACCATGGGCGAGATCCAGTCGAACCGCACCTGGCCGGTGTCACCCGGGGCGAGCGCGGGCCGGATGCTCATGCGGTCGCCGGTCTCGACGTCCACACGCGTGAGGTTCATCCCGGTGCTCGATGAATACACCCAGCGCGGAACAAACGGGTCCGGCTGCTGCATCGCGCCGTCGCTGAAGCCGATCTGGCGCCAGTCGGTGTTCACCACGCCTAACCAGTGGCGGGTCGCACTCGGTCCCATGTACGAGTGGTTGTCCTGCAACCCGCCGTACAGCCAGTACGGGTCGCGGTTGTCGGCGGCGATGCCATAGAACTGGCCGATGGCGAAGTTGTTCACGCGTCGCCAGTTGTCGCCCGCGTCCGACGAGACCTGGAGCCCGCCGTCGCCGGCGAGGTACAGCCACTTCGGGTCCCTGGGGTCGATCCACAGCGAGTGATGGTCCGTCTTGAGGCCGACGTCGTAGGCGGGAGAATTCGGCAGCAGGCGGAACGAGCGGCCGCCATCATCGCTGCGATAGACCTCGACGCCCAGGATGTAGGCGCGGCGTTCGTTGGTGGGGTCGATGAAGATCTTGCTGTAGTACATCGGCCGCGGGTTCGTCGTGTTCGCACGCACCCACGTTTCCCCGCCGTCTTCGGTGCGATACGTGCCGCTGCCGGTGGGATGTTCGATCGTCGCCAGCAGCATGCGCGGATACGTCTGCGCAATGGCGAGACCAATGCGTCCCTTGTCACCCTCAGGGATGCCGTTGGTGAGCTTGCGCCATGTCGCACCGCCATCGCTGGTCTTGTAGATCGCGCTGCCCGGCCCGCCGCCGTTGTAGCCCCACGGGGTGCGCAGGCGCTGGTACATCGCCGCGTACAGCGTGTTCGGGTCGCTCGGGTCTATTACGAGGTCGGTTGCACCGGTCATCTCGTCGACGTACAGCGACTTGGTCCACGTGCGCCCGCCGTCGACGGTCTTGTAGACGCCGCGATCCGGACCGGTCTTCCACAGGTTCCCCGCCGCGGCAACGTACGCCACGTTAGGGTCGCCCGGATGCAGGCGGACCTTGGCGATGGCGGTGGTCGCTTCGAGCCCGATGTGCGTCCAGGTCTTACCCGCATCCATGGATCGGTACATCCCATTTCCCCATGAGGAACTCTGGCGGTTGTTCTGCTCGCCTGTGCCTAACCAGAGGATGTTGGGGTTCCCGGGGAAGATGGCGATGTCGCCGCCCGTGCTGACCGGGAGGTCATCGGTGATCGACGTCCACGTGATGCCGCGGTTGGTCGACTTCCAGACGCCGCTGCTGGCGCCGACGACGTAGACCGTGGCACCGTCGTTAGGTACACCCTCGACGTCGTGCAGCCGTCCGCCATGGACGGCGGGGCCGATCGAACGGAACGGAAGCCGGTCGAAGGGCAACCCTGACTGCGCCGCCGCGACCACCGGCAGGGTGACCGCCACCGTCGCCAGGCTGAGACGAGACCACCAGGAGCTCGAGAAGGATCGCATGACCACTGATGTAGAGTGTGAGGACCCCTACCTGCCGGGATCTGGATGAGGGCCGACCATTCGGGGCGGCCTCGCCGTCAACTTGCACCGCGCACGCGCCGTTCGCATCGGGAGCGCACAGAGCTACGCCGCGTGCTCAACGACCGTTAACGCCGTTCGACCACCAGGCGTTCGCAAAAGGCCGCGCGTCGGTGATCGCGAGCATCAGCAGTGCGCCGGAAGAACTCCTCTCCGAGTGAAATCCTGAGGCGGGTCGAAGTTCGCCTCTTGCGCCGCTGTTCAAAACCATGAGAACGGTTCTCCACGAATCCACAATTGCCACTCAACCATGTGCTGAGCAACGATTTGCACCGTTGAGACTTCATCCCGTTCATCAACACGGCACGTTGGCAACTGACCAAGTCCTCGTTCGGACGATCCACGCGGTCGGTTTCACCATCAGCAAGCGCGCTCGACGGTTCAGGCAGTGGATTGGTTCTGGTCTTTCCGACGCCAAACCGTCCGGCACTCACCCGGATTGTAGAGCGTTCGAAGCCTTCAACTCGTACTACACGCAGCGGACAACCTGCGCTGCTTGCTACCACAGAGCGCCATCTGTATGCTCGCTGCTGAACTACCCGTTGCACCCTTCATCTAGTTGGAGCCCACCTGCATGCGACGAACACCGCTTCACCTCCTGGTGATTCCGGTCGCGGCGTTGGCCATTACCCAGACCGCCGGCGCGCAAAGTCAATCGCGCGACAACATGACCGGCGTCTGGGCACTGACCAATGCGCGCATCGAGACCGTCACCAAGGGCACGATCGAACGTGGCACTATCGTCATCCGCGACGGTGTCATCGAGGCCGTCGGCGCCTCCATCACGCCGCCCGCTGACGCGCGCGTCGTTGACCTCTCGGGCAAGACCATTGCGCCCGCCTTCATTGACCTCACGTCCTCGCTTGGGCTGCCGCAGCCTGCGGCGGGACGCGCCGGTGGTGGACGAGGAGCCGCTCCAGCGCCTGTCGTCTTCCCGGGCCAGGAGCCGGAAGTCACGACGGAGGAGCGGGTCGTTGGACTTGAACCCGATCGTGTCATCGCTGAAGAGCTGAATCTCAGCCCGGCGGACGCGCGGTCGGAACGCGACTACGGCATTGGCGCCGCGCTGATCTCGCCGAGCCGCGGCCTGTTCCGCGGCCTCTCGGCGCTCCTTCCGATGCGCGACGACACGGCGGCGCGCTGGATCGTCAAGACTCCAGTCGCGTTGCACGTCGGCTACCAGACGGTGCCGAACGACTACCCGAGCAACCTGCTCGGTGTCATCGCGTACCAGCGCCAGGCCTTCTACGACGCCCAGCGTCACGCGCAGATCATGGAGCGCTACAAGGCGAACCCGAAGGGCATGCCGCG
>DATMBT010000021.1:0-2851 GCA_035559475.1 Gemmatimonadaceae bacterium | reverse complement strand
CGGGATCCGCGCTCTGGCCTTCGACGGTCGCCAGCGCGGCGCGAATGGCGGCGGCCAGCACGCTCCCCGTGGGGTGCGGCCGCGCGTGGTCGTAGGGCACGCGCACGATCACCGCGATCGCGGACGGCGGCCGGCAGCGAGTAGTCTCTGGGTCCATCAAAATCACTTCCTTTGATTCGCTTCGCATCAACGATGCTTCATGTGCTCCGCGTCAAGGATGCGGCGGCCGATCCATTCGGCGATCTGCGGGACAATCGCGTTCCCCAATCCTTTAAGGCGGTCCACCCGAGCGGGTACCCCATGAGCCACTCGACCCACGTCGGGTTCAGACTCCCACCATTCGTCGGCTGCGATGTGTCCCTCGATAATCCCTCGGCATCGTAGACTTCCCGCGTCAGTTGCCGTCCGTTCGTGGACGAACGGCCGACCTTGTGCTCGTTGCTCGTCGTAGTTGCCCAGGGCATTTTCACGGCTGACGCCAGCCTCAGTCCGAATCCGTTGCCGTTGTGATGTCGTTGGCGCTGGACTTCCCGCCTCACCAGCACAGACTCCACCGATTCGTTCAGATTGAAAACACCGCTGTCGGGTGTCGGCCACATCCCCGTGCGTGCCATCCAGACCAGATCGTCCGTACCTGCTCGGTCCCCGCTCCGCTCGCCGCCCCCCTGCGACATCTTGGGGGTAGGCAACCACCCAGACTCGGTCGCGTCGGTGAGGGGCGCCAAAGGCTGACGCAGGTAGGCAATCCCATTCCGCATGGTACCGGCACGCGGCCAGGTCTCCGAGAACCGTTCCAAAGAACCGTCCAGCATCACTTGAGAGTAGCCCTGGCACGTTTTCCGCCACGACCCATCGGGGTCGTAGCTCGCGAATGAGACGGGCGTACTCGGGCCAGAGGTCGCGGTCATCGGCGGATCCGCCGCGGCGGCCGGCGAGTGAGTGGGGCTGGCAGGGAAATCCGCCGCAGAGAACATCGACGGCTGGGAGACAGTTTGGACAGGAGCTTCCATGAATCGGTCGTCCCTCACCCACTGCGACAGGTGCGTCTGCCGACCCTCTTGGTAGTGCCGATAGGAGGTTTCCAGCGTATATTTCTCGGCTCTCCACTCTGCCGCATTGGGCGTCGGCCACATGCGTGACTCGGACATCGTTGTAGCGCCTCACCGCCGGCCAGTGCTTGGCGAGCACCGCCCGACAAAACGGATCAATCTCCACCTGCCACGCAATCTCGAACCCCGCGCGCTCGAACCCCAGGTCGAAGCCGCCGATCCCCGCGAAGAGACTCCCGACCGTCACCCTTCGATCCCAGGCTCGCGGTCCCCCACGATGACCGCCACCGCATCGAACAACGTCCGCGGCGCCCGCTTCGCCAACGCGAAGAAGGCATCCCGCGCCGCATACCACCGCGCCAACTCCTCGCCGTGCGCCCAATGTCCCACAATTTCGACCACGCCGCGCCGCGGATTGAAGGCTTGCTCGAGCTCGTCGGGTCCGAACTCGGTGGGCACGTAGCGAATCGGGCGATGCGAGATGCCGGCGGACTGGCATTGCCAGCACGCGCAGGGGGCGTCTTCGTAGCCGAGCGCGGTCGCTCGCGCCAGCTCGTCGGCCTCGTCGACGCGCATCGTGCGCCGGTCGGCCGGGCACGTCGCGGTCATCGTCCTGGGCGTCAGTTCCGCCAGCCAGTCCGCGGCCTTGGGAAACACGCGGAGCTTCTCGATGCACCGTTTGCCGGCGCCCATGACGTCGTCGATGGGGTGCGCCGCGAGCACGGCGAAATACGTCCGCGTCAGCGCCTCCCGTTCGGGGACGGGCAGCCGCACGCGAAACGCGGTCAGGACCACCCCGAAGGCTTTCTCGAACGTGACGAAATCGAAGTCGGTCACCGGCGTCGGGTTCCAAAATGCTTGGCCAACAACGCCTCGTCGACGGGCGCGGAGGCGGCGCGCTTCGCGCGGCCGTCCGGAGCGACCCGTCTTCGTTGCTCCTGATGTACACCGGCGCGCGGGCTTGATCCGTTCGGATCGGACCGCGCCGGAGGCGCGTCCGTCCTCACCGGATCAGAATTGATCACCGGATCAGAATTAGAATTAAGATCCGCCCGATAGGCTCGTTCCTGTGGTGCGAGTGGCTCATTTGCATTGCCGTGTAATTGGCTGGCTTTTTCATTCGGGTGCGGATGCTGCCACTTCCCGAATCTGACCACCTGAATGACGGGACCGGCCGGCGTGGTGTAGCGGCGAATGCGTTGAGCCGCCTCAAGTTCTAGTAACGCCTTGCGACAGGATCGTTTGTCGCACGAAAGAATCTGGCCATCGATCATCTTCACGTTATCGGCCAGTCGGCCTTCACGATCGGCGATGAGCCAGAGCCCCTGAAACACAAGCTTGGCGAAGTCGGACAGTCGCCACACTACGTCGTCGGCGAAGAATTCAGGATGTAAAAGCCGGATTCGCATGGTCGCGACCTATCGAATGGGGTCATCCACGAAGAAAAACCGCACGCCGGGGACCTTGCCCGAGTCTTTCATCGCGACCGCATACCGCTGCAGCTTGGTGGTGTCGAGCATCAGGAAGTCGCGCGGGACCTCGGCCTCGTTGACGACCTCGAACGTCCAGCGGCGCCGGAAGGTCTGACCGGCGGCCTTGACGTCGTTCGGCAAGATGACCATCGGGGGCGGCGCCGCGAGCTGCTCAGCCACGACGGCCGCGGCGAGCTGGTGTTCGCCCGCCCGCTCGAGGGCCGCGGCTTCAGCCGTGGCTCTCGCTTCGTCGGCCTGGCGCCGGGCCTCGGCGATCTGTCGTTCGCGTTCTTCGCGGAGCAGGGTCTGCGCGTCGTTGAAGGCGCGGAT
>DATMBT010000020.1:0-2033 GCA_035559475.1 Gemmatimonadaceae bacterium | reverse complement strand
TGGATCATAGATTCATGGAGGTCATCAGGAATCACCATTAGTTCATAGTAGACGTTGCGCGCCCGGAGGAGCTGAACGAGCCCGACCGTTTGCGCGAAGTCCACGTTCCGGTCGTCGTCGCCGTGCACGAGAAACACGGGCGATTTCCAGGTGTCGACGGCGGAAATGGCCGAGGAACGATACGACACCGCGTTCGTGTCGAGCGAGCTGCCCCAGAGATGTACGCCCGCCAGGTCGGCGCCCGCGATGAAGATGTCCGAGTTTCTCGCGAGGGCCTGCGCGGTGAGCACGCCGCCATACGAGAGGCCCCAGATGCCGACGCGAGTCGGATCGACGTCAGGACGGCCCTGGAGATACTTGCCCGCTGCCAGCACATCCTGGTACTCGGCGTTGCCGTTGCGTCCCGTGTTAGGCGCCTGCCGGAAGGAACGGCCGTAGCCGACACCGCTCCGGTAGTTGACCGACATCACGATGTAGCCCTGGCTCGCCAGCCACTGGTTGTACGCGTACGCCCAGTGGTAGAACTGCATGTAGTGGTAGCCGGGCAGCATCTGCCGCACCGGGCCGCCATGGACGAACACCAGCGCGGGCCGGCGTTCGCCTGGCTTGAGGTCCTTCGGCACGAACAGCTGGTTAGGCACCTCGAGGCCATCGGGCGCCTTGATGCGCACCACCTCGGGGACAACGTGGGCGTCGGTCGGGAAGTCCTTCGACAGGGTGGGGAAGATCACGCGGGCATTGCCGCCTGACGACGGAACGAGGGCCACCGAGGCCGGTCGCTTCGCGTCGAAGTAGAGCACGCCCACCTGGCGTCCCGAGCCTAACGGCTGCGGGTACGTCTCGATGCCATCGCCGCTCGTGACCTGCCGCGGCTGGCCGCCGCCCACCGGCACGGCCCAGATGTCGCGCCGCTCGATGTCCTTCGCGTTGGTGCAGTAGTACAGCGTCCCGCCGTCTGGCGAGAGGATCGCCGAGGTGGCGTCCTCGATCAGCCCGTCGGTCGTGGTGAGCAGGATCGGCTTCGTGGTACTTCCGTCGAGCTTCACGGACCAGTAGCGGTCCCACTCGTCGGTGCCCGGTGATACGGGGAAGACGAGGTGCCCGTCCGCCCAGAACATCCGGTTGATGTTGCTGAAGACGGGATCGTTAGGCTGGTTGTGCCAGACCTCGCGCGCTGCCATGGTGCTCTCGTCCACGTGGGTCACCGTGCCGCTATCGATGTCCGCCACCATGATCGACAGCGTGTACCCGCCACGGAACGTGGCACGGCAGAGGCCCGGGAACTGGCGATCGACCGCGCTCGATGTATCGGGCTGGCCGCCGAACCGACCGCCACCACCGCGACCCTCCTGTGCGCCTGAACCGCAGACACCGGCGGATCCGCCGCGCCCTGCGGGACCTCCTGGATTGCCGAGGCTTGCGGCGCCGGCGCCCGCCTGGCCCTGCCGTCCGAAAGGCAATCCTGGGCGTCGCGTGAACGCGATCTGCTTGCCGTCAGGCGACCAGGTGGGAAGCGCGTCGAAATCCACGGCAGGCGACACGTAGGTCACCGAGCGCGACGCGACATCATACAACGCGATGAACGAGTGGTTCGTGCGCGTGGAGACGAATGCGATCTTCGATCCGTCTGGCGACCAGACTGGATTGCTGTTCGTGCCCCATGCGGTGATGAAAGGCTTTTCGCCCTTGTCGATCTCACTGGCGTGCGGCGCAGGGGAGACGCGCGCGCGATAAATCTGCCCGTCCTTTACATAGAGGACGAAGCGGCCGTCGGGAGACAGTTCGGGCGATGCACCGTCTGCGATCCGGAACGCAGGCGCGCCTCCCGCGGTGCGCACCGCCCAGATCTCGCGCGCGCCGCCGTTAGGGTCGTGCGATGGGTTGGCGACCCAGTCATCGCGGTTAGGCGCGGAGCCGCGAACAAAGACCACGACGGCGCCGTCGTTTGAAATCGTCACGTCGGTGATATCGACGCCGTTGTCCTCGAGGAACCTCGTCAGGCGGACTGGACGAAAATCGGGCGCGCCCGCCGT
>DATMBT010000019.1:0-7082 GCA_035559475.1 Gemmatimonadaceae bacterium | reverse complement strand
GACGATCCGGCTGTTTCGTTAGGCGTGGTTGGCGACCGTTACTTGCCCATTCGGGTCACGTTCTCCGCGGCCGGGCCCTTCTTCCCTTCGACGACATCGAACTCCACCGTCTCACCTTCGGTCAGGGTCTTGAAACCCTTTCCCTGGATGGCCGAGTGGTGGACGAAACAGTCCTTCGATCCGTCCTGGGGGGTGATGAACCCGAAGCCCTTGGCCTCGTTGAACCATTTGACCGTTCCCGACGTACGCATGTCCTTCACTCCGTCGTGATGATGGTGGGTCGGAGTGCGGACAAGCCGTACTAGCCGATCACCCTTTGCGTGAGACTGCCCCCACGCGGGCTCGGACTGCCGCCGCCTGACGAGTGCGACGCAGTCCATTGGTGTCCTGACCAGCAAAGCCAGCCAACCACTTGACACCCCTACTAAGGGTCTCTTGCGGCGCTCAATAGTAATGCGGGCTGGTAAGGGCAGCAACACGATCTCAAGTGTGAGTCAAGCCCCCCACCCTGGGGAGGGGGGTGCCGCGGGGGCAATGATTGAGGCAAGTGTCCAAGCTCGATAGTTTTCATGGAGTTACGCCGCCGCCGGTTTCCCCCAGCTAACCGGCTCGAAGCCCTCACTCTCCTGGAATTGCCCATGTCCGGTGTCCGGATTGCCGCCTTGGTTGTGACATTGTTTACCACATCCGTCCCCGCCTTTGCTCAGGCCCTCAAGCCGGCGGGAAGTGGTCGTGCCACGACCACGCTTACGCTCAATGGGAACCAGCCGCCGACCATCAGCATCGATTACGGCCAGCCTCATGCCCGCGGTCGCGTGGTGAACGGTGCCCTGGCCGGCGACCTCGGGCAGGTGTGGAGGCTTGGTGCCAACGAGGCGACGACCCTGCGCAGTGACGTGGACCTAACGATCGGCACGCTGACCGTCCCGAAGGGTGCCTACACGCTGGCCGCCGAAACGTCCGCGACCGGGGCGTGGAAGCTCATCGTGAACACCAAGACAGGGCAGTGGGGAATCCCGTACGACGCCTCCACCGAACTGGGTCGCACACCGCTGACATCAAAGACCCTGACGTCTCCCGTCGAGTCGCTCACCATGTGGATTATCCCGGCAGCAGACGGTTCGGCCAGCGGTCAGATCCGGTTCGCCTGGGGAACGCGCGAGTTCAGTGTGCCATGGCGGGTGAAATGACGTCAGCGATTAGCGATCAGCGAAAAGCGATGAGCGAAAACCCTCTTCAACGCCTGTACCAGGCAGGCCAGTCCGTTTGGCTCGATTACATCGATCGCAGCATGCTGCACGACGGCAGGCTGCGGGCGCTGATCGAACGCGATGCACTGGTCGGCATGACGTCCAACCCGACGATCTTCGAGAAGGCGCTTTCCGAAGGCGCGGCGTACGACGCCCAGATCTCCTCGGCGTCGCCTGACCTGACCCCGTCCGAGTTGTTCGAGCTCATCGAAACGGACGACGTGCGCACTGCGTGCGACCGGTTTGCGAGCGTCTTCGAGGACACCGAGGGCCACGACGGGTTCGTGTCGATCGAGGTCTCGCCGTCCCAGGCATTCGACGCAGATGCCACCGTCATTGAGGCACGACGACTCTGGAAGACCGTCGATCGGCCCAACGTGATGGTGAAGGTGCCGGGAACGGTCGAAGGGGCGCGTGCCATCCGGCGGCTCATCGCCGAGGGAATCAACGTCAACGTCACCCTGCTGTTTGCGATCGAGGCCCACGATCGCGTCATCGAGGCGTACATCGGCGGCCTCGAGGACCGTGTCGCCGCGGGTCAGCCGATCGACCGGCTTGCTTCCGTGGCGAGCTTTTTCGTGAGCCGCGTCGACACGGAAATCGACAAGCGACTCAACGCGATGGCCGCGGAGGCTCCGGTTGAAAAGCGGGAACACCTGCTGTCGCTGCGCGGGAAGGCGGCGATCGCTAACGCCCGCCTGGCGTACCGGTTGTTCAAGGCAAGGTTTTCGGGTGATCGCTGGGAACGGCTCGCGGCTAAAGGTGCCATGGTCCAGCGCCCACTGTGGGCCAGCACGTCCACCAAGAACCCGGCCTACCGCGACGTCATCTACGTCGAGCAACTCATCGGACCGAACACGGTCAATACGATGCCGCCGGCAACGATGGACGCCTTCCGCGACCACGGTATCATCGCGCGCACCGTCGATTCGAACGACGCGCAGGCTGAAGCTGACCTGGCCGCGCTTGAAGCAGCAGGCATTTCACTCGAACACGTGACGGAACAACTCCTCACGGAAGGGGTCGCGTCATTCCAGCGTTCCTTCGATACCCTCCTGGCAGGACTCAGCCGGAAGACCGCGTCGCTCGTCACCAGCTAGCGGATGACGACGCCGGTCACAGCGGCTTCTGCAACAGACCGCACGAAGATCGTTTGCACCCTGGGGCCGTCCTCGGCGTCCCCTGAAGTCATCGGCGCGCTCATGGACGCCGGGTTATCCGTGGCACGAATCAACTTCTCGCACGGCACGCACGAGCAACACGCGCGCACCATTGCGCTCGTCAGGCAGCTCGCTGCCGAACGTGGTCGCCCCGTAGCGATCCTCGGGGACCTGCAAGGGCCGCGCATTCGCATTGGCGACCTGCCGTCATCGGTGGCCGTCTCGCCGGGAGACGAGGTTGTCCTCTGTGACGAGGCCACCGCGGCGGCCGGCGACATGCCCGTCACCTACCCGGACATCGCGCGTGACGTCCACGTGGGCGATCGCATCCTGGTTGACGACGGGCTGATCGAGATGGTGGTGCTGGACATCCGTGGACAGAGAGTAACGACGCGAGTTCTGCATGGTGGCGAGATCCGGAGCCACAAGGGCATGAACCTCCCCGGCGTGCAGGTGTCAGCGCCTTCGATCACCGAAAAGGATCACGCCGATGCAAAGTTCGCGGTGGAGCAGGGGCTCGATTACCTCGCGCTCAGCTTCGTCAGGCGTGCCGAGGACCTGGAGCAACTCAGGGCACTGATCCCCAAGGGGCTGCTGGTCATCGCGAAGATCGAAAAGGACAGCGCGCTCGACGACATCGAGAACATCACGCGCACGGCCGACGGGATCATGGTGGCGAGAGGTGACCTCGGGGTGGAATTGCCTTTCGAGGAAGTCCCGCTCGTCCAGAAGCGCCTGATCCGCCTGGCCAACCAGCTCGGGCGGCCGGTGATCACCGCTACGCAGATGCTCGAGTCGATGGTCGAGCACCCGCGTCCCACGCGCGCCGAAGCGAGTGACGTCGCCAACGCGATCCTCGACGGCACCGATGCCGTCATGCTCTCCGCGGAGACTGCGACTGGTCGCTATCCCGAGCTGGCGGTGCGCGCCATGCGGCGCATCATCGCCGAGATCGAGAGTCGCGGAGTCCCGCATCGTCGAGAGGAAAGGCGCGCGGGGCTGGTCGGTGCGTCAACCGAGGAAACGATTGCGGCGGCGACACGCACCGCGGCCGTTTTGTTAGGCGCGCCACTCGTGGTGGTGTTCACCAAGAGTGGATTTTCGGCCCGCATCGTGGCGTCGCAGCGGCCGGAGGTGCCCATCCTCGGCCTCACGCCGGTGGAGCGCACGTTTCACCAGCTGGCGCTCATCTGGGGCGTCATTCCAGCGCTCGCCCCGCCGATTGATTCCTACGTGCAGATGTTCGAGTTCGCCCGCAAGGAAATCCTGCGGCGGGGTCTCGCCAAGGTTGGCGATCGTGTGCTGGTGACGGCGGGCGTTCCGTTCGACGTTCCTGGAACCACCAACCTGCTGAAGGTTGAAGTGGTATGAAGCTCACGTTTCTCGGCACGGGGACGAGTTTCGGTGTTCCCCAGATCGGCTGTCACTGTCCGGTCTGCCGGTCGCCTGACCCGCGCGATCGGCGGTCGCGCGTGGGCGCCGTTGTCGAGACGGATCACGGCACCCGACTGCTGATCGACACGCCACCGGAGTTGCGCCTGCAGCTCATCAGCAGTGGCATCGACCGCATCGACGCGGTGTTGTTCACGCATGACCACGCGGATCACGTGCAGGGGCTCGATGACGTGCGCGCCTTCACGATGCGCCGCGACGCGCCGCTGGCGATGTACGGGTCTGAGGGAACGCTGGACCGGATCTCGAAGCGATTCCCGTACATCTTCGACGACCGCGTGCGCCCGCTACCGGGAACATCAAAACCGGAAGGACAATTGCGTGCGCTCGCTCCGGGCGAAACGCGCGAAATCGGCGACATTACGGTCACGGCGATCGAGGTTCCCCATGGTGCCGCGACAGTTTTCGCCTATCGTATCGGCGCGCTGGCTTACGTAACCGACGCGAAGCGCATCCCCGATGAAGCGATGGAACAGCTGAAAGGATCGAGGGTGCTGGTGATCAACGCACTGCTGCGGACCGAACACCCGACGCACCTCTCGATTCCCGAAGCGATCAAAGTGGCTCAACAGGTAGGTGCCGATCGCACGTATTTCACGCACCTGACGCATGAGAGCTTCCATGCGGACCTGGAGTCTGAATTGCCGCGAGGCATCAGCCCGGCATTCGACGGGCTTGTGGTGAAGGTGGACTAAACGAACGATCGACTCGTGATCTCGCTCGACTACACGTTCATGACCGAGGGGGCGGTGCGGGGTGGGATCGCGGACGCGTCCCTCTCGGCGGCCGCTCGCGCCTTTGAAGGGGCGCATGCCGCGGTGATGAATCGATGGAAGAGCGGAGAACTCGGTTTCTTCGACCTGCCTGACGATGCGCAGATCGTCAAGGATTGCCAGGAGCTGACGGCCGCTGCGCGTCTGAAGTCGGTCGATGACGTCGTGGTGCTCGGCATCGGTGGCTCGGGGCTCGGACCCGTCGCCCTTCGCACAGCGCTCCTTCCCCCGGGCTGGAACGCGCTCTCGCGTGCGGAACGGCATCGACGCCCGCGACTCCATGTGCTGGATAACGTCGACCCACGCACGATTGACGCCCTGCTCGACCGCGTCGAGTTCGCCACCACGCTGTTCATCGTGACCTCGAAGTCGGGCGGGACGGCAGAAACGCTGGCGCAGTACCTCGTCATCCGCGGGCGCCTCGACGCCGCCGGGCGGCTGGCGCGCGAGCACCTTGTCTTCGTGACCGATCCCGAGAAGGGAGCGCTGCGCCGTATCGCGCGCGAAGAGAACATTCCCGCGCTGGCCATTCCGCCTAACGTCGGTGGCCGGTTCAGTGTGCTGTCGCCGGTCGGCGTGCTCCCAGCCGCGCTGACGGGGATCGATGTGCCGGCCCTGCTCGCGGGGGCGGCTGACATGCGGGAACGCTGCAACTCGAGCACGTGGTCATCGAACCCGGCGGGCGCATTCGCCGTGCTGCAGTGGCTCGCCGATTCGCAACTCGGCCGGCACAGTCACGTGTTCATGCCGTATGCCGATGGCTTGCGCGACATGGCCGGTTGGTTCGTCCAGTTGTGGGCCGAGAGCCTGGGGAAGAGCAGGCCCGATGGTTCGCCAGTTGGCCCGACGCCCATCGCGGCCCTGGGAGCCACTGACCAGCACAGCCAGGTTCAGCTGTTCATGGAAGGACCGAACGACAAAACGGTCACGTTCGTGACGCTTGCTGGCGAGGAAGCTGACCTGGAAATCCCGCACCTGCACCGCGAACACGCAGACCTGTCGTATCTCGGCGGACACCGTCTCGGCGAACTCCTGTCGGTGGAGCAACGCGCTACTGCGGGTGCTCTCGCGGCGCGCGGGCGCATGAGCATGACCTTCACCGTCGAGAAGCTCGATGCGTGGCATCTCGGCGGGTTGTTCATGTTGCTGGAGATCGCGACGGCTTACGCCGGGGAGCTGTATGGCGTGAACGCATTCGACCAACCCGGGGTAGAGTTGGGGAAGCGGTTCACGTACGGAATGTTCGGTCGTCCCGGATTCGAGTCTGACCTTGCGGCATTCGAGGCGTTGCCGAAGCAGGATCCCCGACGAGTGTTGTGATCACGCACCGGGTTGCCCCGGTCAGAGGGTGCGGCCAGTTTCCGGTCACGCTTGCCTGACGTGAACGCGTCCAGCGGGCTCGGCACTCAGGCCTCGGCGCAGCCACCTACACTGAAAATGGAGAGCCGCACGAGATGATTGAGGAGGCCACCGTACCTGCACATCCCGCCTTTGGCGGCGCTGTTTCCCGGTCGAATGGAACCGTGACGGTGCACGATCCGAAGGTGCTCGCGGGTCCCGCGATGGACGCGCTGGTGCGTGATGCTGTGTTCGCGTCCGGCGATGCGCGCGACCAGGCGCGGTGGTTGATCTGGGAGCTCGGTCAGGCGGTGGGGGTGCGTCCGTCGTCGATCCACGACCTGTACCTCGCGCGCGGACGCGGAGCCGTCGGGGGATTTACTGTTCCCGCGATCAACGTGCGCGGCATGGCGTACGACACCGCTCGCGCGATTTTCCGGGTGGCCAATCGACTTGATGCGGGCGCGTTCATTCTCGAGATCGCGCGTTCTGAAATTGCGTATACCGACCAGCGTCCCGCTGAATACGTCGCGGTGATCCTGGCCGCCGCGATGCGCGAAGGATTCCATGGCCCGGTATTCATCCAGGGCGATCACTTCCAGGTAAACGCGAAGAAGTACGCACTGGATCGCGACCCCGAAGTGAACGCCGTCAAGGCGCTGGCTCGTGAGGCAATCGACGCGGGCTTCTATAACATCGACGTCGATACGTCCACACTGGTGGACCTTTCGAAGACGACACTCGCCGAACAACAGCGACGGAACTACGAGGAGTGTGTCGATATCACGCGCGCGCTGCGGGCGCTGGAGCCCAAAGGGGTAACGATCTCCGTGGGTGGTGAAATTGGTGAGGTCGGCACGTCGAACAGCACCGTCGAGGAACTCGAGGCCTTCATGGAAGGTTTCAATGAAACCCTCCACGAGAAGGCGGCTGGTATGGCAGGCTTGTCGAAGATCAGCGTGCAATCCGGGACGTCACACGGCGGCGTGGTGATGGCAGACGGCTCCATCGCCGATGTCAAGCTCGACCTCAATACGCTGGAACTGCTGTCGAAGGTGGCTCGCGAGAAATACGGACTGGCGGGGGCAGTGCAGCATGGCGCGTCCACG
>DATMBT010000018.1:0-8211 GCA_035559475.1 Gemmatimonadaceae bacterium | reverse complement strand
CCGGTGCCTCCTCGGGCGCGCGAACCTGTTCGCTACAAGGTCGTCGTGCGTGATCGGGAGACCGGTGAGCCCATCGAGACGGGTGTGGGGCAGATCTTTGCCACCAGTGAATCTCAAGTCGATTCGTATGACCCGCTGGTGAAAGGACCCGAACTCGGAACCTACTACGCGACGATGCACTTCATCACGTCGGGGCAGTGGGCGGTGGCGATCCGGTTCGCGCGTGACTCGACGAAAAAGCTCGAGCGAATGGACTGGATGCAGGAAGTGTTTCCGGCGCGCGGCGAAAAAAAATAATCCAACATGCGACATTTCTATCGGACGTCTCTCGCGCCGGCTGAGGTCATCGAGTCAGCCGACAAGTTCTTCGCCGCTCTGGGACTGCAGACGGTCGCGTCGGCATCAAGGTTGCGAACGTACCGTGGCCTCGTTGGCACGCCTGAGATTCCAGTGACCCTCCAGATCACTGCGAAGCCCGAAGGTGGCCACTACACGTTTGTGGAAGCGGCCACCGACCAGATGGGAGAGAGCCGGATCGACCGCAACGTGAAGCGGTTCTTCGTGACGCTCCACCGGAAGGTCGAACCGACACACGCGCTCGAAGCCGCTTACTAGCTCGACGTGGCTGGTCCCACCGGATCGAATCCCGAACCTGGAACGAGTGACGCCGAGATCGCTCGCGGAAAGCGCGTCGGCGTCGGCTGCTTCGCGACCTTTATCGGATTCTGGAGTGGCGGCATGATCGGCGTCATGGTCGGAAAGGTCGTCGGCAATATCCGTGGCTGCGCCCCGACCGAAGGCCTGCCAGCCTGCGACTGGTACTACTTTGCTGCCGTTGGCATGATTCTGGGAGCAACGACGCTACCGTTATTGGTGCTTCGTCGTCTACGATGAGCGATGGGGATTGAGGTGAACCTCCCCGTTTTCTCATCGCTCCCCATTCATCACCCTTCCTACCCGTGGCTCGAATCGATGTCCTGATGCCCTCGATGGGCGAATCGCTCGCCGAAGGCACGCTGACCAAGTGGTTCAAGAAGGTCGGCGATGCCGTGAAGCGCGACGAAACGATCTTCGAGATTTCCACCGACAAGGTCGATTCCGAGGTCCAGGCGGTCAGCGCAGGCGTCCTCGCCGAAATCCTGGTGAAGGAAGGTGAGACCGTACCGGTGAACGCGGTTGTCGCGCGACTCGAGACCGACGTCAACGCGCCGGTTGCAGCGCCGACCCCCGCGCCGGCTACCGAGGGGAAACGAGCGGAGCCTGCGCCATCGGGCGCGCCGGCACCCGCACTCGCGGCCGGCGCAGGATCGGTGACTCCCGCGGCGCCGCAGGCTGACGGCAGGACGACATCGCCCGGCATGCCGGCCTATGTCCCGGGATCGCTCGAGGAGCGACTTCGCACCAAGTCGTCGCCGCTCGTGCGCCGCATGGCGGCCGAGCATGGCGTGGACATCACGGCACTGAGCGGGTCCGGGATCGCGGGCCGCGTGACCCGCAAAGACCTGACGGCGTTCCTGGAGTCTGGTGCGCCGGTACCGGTCGCGGCACCGCGTCCATCGATGTACGCGCCAGCGGGCTTCGATTACCAGCCGCCAACCGTGACGCCGTGGCCCGGCGATGTCGTCGAGCCAATGAGCAAGATCCGGCGTCTTACGGCCGGTCACATGGCCTTCTCGAAGCAGACGTCTGCACACGTCACGACCGTCTTCGAGGTGGACCTGACGCGCGTCACGCGAGTGCGCGACAAACTCCGGCCGGAATTCGATCAGCGCGGCGACAAGCTCACGTACCTGCCGTTCGTCATCCAGGCTGTTGTCGAAGGGCTGAAGAAGTTTCCGGTGATCAACGCCGCGGTGCGTGGCACGGACATCGTCTTCCGCAAGCACTATCACATCGGCATCGCGGTCGCACTCGACTGGGGCCTCATCGTTCCGGTCATCCGCGACGCGGACAATTTCTCACTGGCTGGCCTGACGAGACAGCTCAACGACCTCGCGCAGCGCGCTCGCGCCAAGAAGCTCAAGCCTGAAGAAGTGCAGGATTCGACGTTCACGATCACGAACCCGGGCGTCTTCGGCTCCATGATGGGCACGCCGGTGATTCCGCAGCCAACCGTCGCGATTCTTGGAACCGGAACTATCGAAAAGCGCCCGAAAGTGGTGAAGGGTGTGGAGGGTGAAGACGTCATCGCCATTCGCACCTGCGCGCACTTCTTCCTGTCATTCGACCATCGTGTCGTTGATGGTGCCGATGCAGACAGGTTCCTTGGCTTTGTGAAGCAGCAGCTCGAGACAATTCCCGAGCCCGGTATCTGAGCCGTGCCACGCGCGCTCACGGCGGAATGGCAGCGGATCGATCCAGCAGATGAGCCGGAGGCGGCGAGCCGATGGCGCGCGCGTCGCGACCAGTTGGCGCAAGACGGCTGTAACCATTGGGTCTTTCGCAGTCCTGCAGATCCGGCGGTTTTCCTTGAGTTCATCGAAGGCGCGGATCCCGCGCTCCTGAAAAGCGCGCGAGCGCGCGCCGGCATGGAGCCGGGTGCGGAGATCCTCACCGAACTGGAGTTGTCCTGAGCATGCCCACCCGAACGATCAGCATCGACGGCAAGGCCTGGCGCGTGTTTCCGTCCGGCTACGTCACGCAATACGAGCACGACGAATTCGGGCTCCTGTTTGTCGCCGGCACCGGCGACGACCGGGCCGTTCGTGTTACCAGGTTCAGCCCGCACGGAACGCGCTCCCGCGAGCAGGCGCTTGCCGAGCTGCCTGACGAGGAGCTCCGCCGCCTGTTTGCCCAGTCGCAATCGGGGGAGACCTCGCCCGAAGCTGGCTACGCGCCGTGACCGCTGATGCCGCGCCGACGGTGGCGCGGCCCATCGACCTTCACCTGCACTCAACGGCCTCGGACGGCACAAACCCTCCCGAGCTCGTCGTCGCCGCGGCATTGAGCGCCGGCCTCCAGGCGATGGCCCTCACCGATCACGATACCGTCGAAGGCATTGCGGACGCGCAGCGCGCCGCCGACGATGCCGGAATCCAGCTCGTGCCCGGCGTGGAGTTGAGCGCCTACGAGGCGGACGAGGAAGTCCACATTCTCGGCCTTCACCTCTTGCTTCTCGGAGAGATGCGGGATGCGCTCGCCGTGTTCCGCGATGCACGCCGCGATCGCGCCGAAGGTATCGTGCGGCTCCTGAACAAGCTTGGCGTGCGAATCACGTTCGAAGATGTTCTCGCCGTGGCTGGCGATGCCGCGTTAGGTCGCCCCCACGTCGCGCGCGCGATGGTGGAGAACGGGTGGGCCATGGACCTCCGCGACGCATTCGATCGCTACCTTGGCGCGGGCCGACCGGCGTACCTCGACAAGCGTCGCACCACGATCCCCGAGGCGATCGAGTTGATTCATCGCTGCGGCGGGATCGCGGTGATTGCCCATCCCGGCGAGGATGGAAACCGCGTGCGACTGGAAGCACTGGCTGGCATGGGCCTCGACGGTGTCGAGGTGATTCATCCGTCACACTCCGCAGAAGATCGCGCTCGCCTTCTTACGCTGACGCGCTACCTGAACATGGTCCCGAGCGGCGGGTCAGACTCGCACGGCGGCGGGGACAACGTTCGCGTGGTGGGTTCCCAGAAGGTGCCGGGGGAATGGCTGGACCTTCAGTCGCATCGTGTCCGCTCGGTGCGAAGCGCACGGGGCCTCGCCTCGTGAGGCGCACCTGATGGCCGCGAACGCTCGACCAGTCGCGCTGGTGACCGGGGCGGCACATCGCGTCGGTCGGGCGCTTGCGGTCGGCCTGGCCGCGGATGGGTACGACATTGCGCTGCATTATCACGCATCGGCTTCAAAGGTGGACGAGGCCGAACGTGAGATCGCGAAGGCTGGCGGAAAGGCGACCGTGTTTCAGGCGGACCTGACCGATCCCGAAGCGCCAGGTCGCCTGGTCCAGGATGTGGTTGCGAAGGTTGGTCGGCTGGATGTCGTGGTGAATTCGGCTTCGGTCATGCTCCGAATGCCGTTGGGAAATGTTTCCGCCGCCGAGTGGGATTCGGTGCTCGACCTCAACCTGCGTGCGCCGTTCCTCATCGCGCAGGAGGCTTCACGTCACCTTCCTGACGGTGCGTCGATAATCAACATCGCGGACCTCGCGGCGTTCGAGACCTGGCCTCCTTATGTGCCACACGGCGTGAGCAAGGCAGGACTCGTGTACCTCACCCGGGCGCTCGCGCTCCTGCTCGCGCCGCGGATTCGCGTGAACGCGATCGCGCCCGGCACGGTCCTGCTTCCGGAGAAGTTTGACCCGAAGACTGCCGCGTACCTGACCGCGACCACACCGCTCGGGCGCGACGGCTCGCCGGAAGATGTCGTTCAGGCGATGCTCTACCTGCTGCACGCCGAATACGTGACGGGGGAGACGATCATCGTCGATGGCGGGCGGCACGTCCGGCATTAGAAAACGGACATCGGACATCGGACATCGGGTGGCCGAGAATACCGTCACGCTTGTCGCCTAGACAGATTACGGCCGGGATGTGAGCAGCGAGATCTCATCTCCCATCTCACGTCTCACTTTCGAATCTCCCTTGGCCAACGAGTTCGAGTACGAAGTCATCATCGTCGGAGCGGGACCCGCGGGCATGACGGCGGGGCTCTATGCCGGACGCTCCATGCTTCGCACCGTTGTCCTCGAACGCGGCGCGCCCGGCGGAGAGCTGTTGAACACTGAGATGATCGAGGATTACCCCGGCTTCGAGCACGTGCTCGGCTGGGAACTCGCGCAGAAATTCGAGAGCCACGCGAAAAAGTTTGGCGCCGAGTTCAGGACGGCCGGCGTCACCGCAATCAGGAAAGCGGGTGACCTGTTCGAGTGCATCTGCGACAACGGCGAGGTGTATCGCGCTCCCGTCGTCATCGTCACCGCGGGCGGCACGCCAATCAAGCTCGGGATTCCTGGTGAAGTGGAATACGCCGGCAAGGGCGTGTCCTACTGCGCGATCTGCGACGGCGCATTTTTCCGCGGGCAGGTCATTGCCGTCGTGGGTGGCGGAGACGCGGCGTGTGAAGAGGCCGATTTCCTGACGCGCTACGCGTCCAAGGTCTACCTGATCCACCGGCGCGACGAATTCAGGGCGTCCAAGATCATCCAGAAGCGCGTCGCCGAAAACGAAAAGATCGAGACGATCCTCAATACGGTGGTCGAACAGGCCCACGGTGATGAGCAGGGGCTGCTGCATCACCTCTCGCTCAGGAACGCCCTGACGGGCGTTCTTTCAGATCTTCCCGTGACCGGCATGTTCGTGTTCATCGGATTCCGGCCGAACACCGGGATCATCGAAGAACACGTCGATCATGACGATATGGGCTACCTGGTGACGGACTGGAACATGATGACTTCGATTCCGGGCTTGTTCGCGGCCGGCGACGTTCGTGTCCAGTTGACCCGACAGGTGACCACTGCTGTTGGCGACGCGACGACCGCGGCCATCGCCGCTGAGAAGTTTCTCACCGCGCGTCGCGACGCTGCCTCGCCAGTGTGACCGATTCGCTGGATGTAGTCGCTTTCGAGACGGGGCCACTGCAGGAGAATGCGTACCTCGTCATCGATCGCGTGAGTCGCGATGCCGCGATGGTGGACCCCGGCGAAGATGGGGACCGCCTCATCGAGGCGGTGGAGCAAGCCAATGTCCGGCTCCGTGCCATCTGGCTGACCCACGCGCACTTCGACCACGTCGGAGCGGTCCGCGCCCTCCGCACCCGTTTCAAGGTTCCGGTCTTTCTGCACGAGGAAGACGTGCCGATGTTCGAGGCAGGGCCGTTCCAGGCGGCTTCCTGGGGACTCCGGTTCGAAGGGGACGAAGTCCCGGCTGAGCGATTTACCGAAGGTCAGGGTCTTCGCCTCGGCGAGTTGTCATTTACCGTAATGCATACGCCGGGACACTCACCGGGCCACGTGACGCTGCATGGTCACGGTATCGCGCTCGTCGGCGATTGCCTGTTCGCCGGCTCCATAGGACGTACCGACCTTCCGATGGCTGACGGACCGGCCATGGCGCGATCCCTGGAGCGCATCGTGGCACTTCCTCCCGAGACTCGTGTACTGCCGGGCCACGGACCGGCCACGACAGTAGGTGAGGAGCGGCGTTCGAATCCGTATATCAGGGAATTGCTCGGCAGTCGAACACGTTAGGCACCCGCGGATAGTGCGACCCGTCCCCTGTGACGAGGCGCGGCACCGCTCGCCAAACCAGTTTCAGAAGTACAGATTTGCTCGTGATACCTCGGCTGGTTCCCCCGGACTGGCAAGGCTTCAACCCCTCACCACCCGATGATGCGCCAACTTCGTTCTCCTTCCCGATGGACCTGGCTGATGCCAGTGGCTGCCACCGCATTGATTGCTGCCTGCGACAACGCGCTCGAGGGCATCAATACCCAGGGCACGTGGGGCTTCGTGACGGTCGGCGCGCAGAAGAATGCGGCCGGCGCCCACTTCGCTAACGCCGAAGGGCTCTTCTTCGCCGGCAACCTCGCGGCGGTCCCCAACGCGGACTTTACGACCGACACCTGCGCCGACGTGCTCCTGAACGAGGGGAATAACCTCTTCGGTGTGACGTACCTTGATGCCGGTCCGAGCGTCACAACTACCATCGGTGGTGTTGCCGGGGTGCTGGAACGCACCACGACGACCCAGGGTCTGGCGTACCTCCCGCCGGGAGGCCCTCCGCCTTTCACGCCGGGTGACAGCATCGTCGTGAACGTCCCCGGTGTATCCGGTGGATTTCCTGCGGGCTCGATCCGCGCAAAGACAGCCGAGGCTTTTGCCTTCCCGGCTGACATTCCGATACCCGCCGGGACCGAGGCCATCCACCTCAACTGGACGACCCCACAGGATCCGCGTAGCGCGATGGTCGTGTCGCTCCGTTATGCGACCACACAGAGTCCCACCGTCCTCTCGCGCAATGTGCTCTGCACATTCGTGGATGACGGCGCTGACTCCATTCCGTTCCGCTGGCATTCGAACTGGTCGTCGAGCCAGGGTACACGCGCGGTGGTGGCTACTCGGCTGCGCACGAATTACGTTGCGGCTGGCGACGGGAATCTGGGCGTCATCTCCACTTATCAGGTTCCAACTCCTCCGCGCCCCTGAAGTCAGTTCTCATGAAGCACACGGGGGCGACGGCGCAAGCGCCGTCGCCCCCGCTGTCGTTTCGTTCACTTTCCCCGAGAACCACCGTGCGCACTGAAAAAGATCCTCTCGGTTCACTCGAAGTGCCTGACGAGGCGCTGTATGGCGTGCAGACCCT
Source organism: Gemmatimonadaceae bacterium (assembly GCA_035559475.1). Classification (GTDB taxonomy): domain Bacteria; phylum Gemmatimonadota; class Gemmatimonadetes; order Gemmatimonadales; family Gemmatimonadaceae; genus JABWBJ01. The sequence continues at coordinate 913 of DATMBT010000018.1, read as the reverse complement.
GCGCGCCGTGCAGAACTTTCCCTTCAACGGCCTGCGCCAGCACAGGCCGTTCGTAAGGGCGCAGACCTGGATCAAGAAGGCCGCCGCGCTCACGCACAAGGAAACGGGCCGACTGGACGGGAAGCTCGCCGACGCGATCGTTGCCGCCGCGGATGAGGTCCTCGCCGGGAAACACGACGACCAGTTCGTGGTGGACCCCTACCAGGCGGGCGCCGGCACCTCTCACAACATGAACGTGAACGAGGTGCTCGCAAACCGCGCGAACGAACTGCTCGGCGGGAAGCGCGGGACGTACCAGCCCGTGCACCCGAACGATCACGTGAACATGGCGCAGAGCACGAACGACACGATCCCGACGGCGATTCGCCTGGCGTGCCTCGCAGAACTGGGAGGATTCGTGCAGGCGTTTACGTCGCTGCGCGATTCCTTTGCGGCGAAAGGGAAGGAGTTCGATGGCATCGTCAAAGCCGGGCGCACGCACCTCCAGGATGCCATGCCGATACGCCTGGGCCAGGAGTTCACGGCGTTCGCCGGCTCGCTTGACCGGGGCCTCAGGCGCGTCGTTGAAGCGTCGGACTACCTTCGTGATCTCGGTATTGGCGGCAGTGCCGTGGGGACGGGCGTCACCGTGGAGCCTGAGTATCCCGGGCTCATCGTCAAACACCTTCGCCAGATCACTGGGCTCGACCTTCGAGCGGGTGAGGACCGGATCCAGTTGATGCAGAGCATGGGCGACCCGGCCGGATTTTCGGCAGCGATGCGCGTGCTCGCGCTCGACCTCAGCAAGATCGCCAGTGACCTGCGACTCATGGTCATGGGACCGCGAACCGGCATCGACGAGATCAAGCTTCCCGCGGTTCAACCCGGTTCATCCATTATGCCGGGCAAGATCAATCCGTCGATTCCCGAGATG
>DATMBT010000017.1:0-3371 GCA_035559475.1 Gemmatimonadaceae bacterium | reverse complement strand
CACGCCATGTGCAGTCCACCCTCGACAGAAGAGCGTGCTGACCCTCTCGCGTGCCTGAAGATTAGCGCAGCGACAGGTTCCGCACCGTACCCCTCAAGTGCACTGGTGTCACGCGGGGATACCTGACCGTCACGCCAGGGGCACGCTTCCGGGCTTTCCGCGTGTAAAACCGCGCGTGTTGGCGATGCGCGGGACCTGCCGTTCGCTGGCTCGTCCCCTGCTTGATGCTTCCGATGCTTCTTGCCGCGCAGATGCTGGCCGTAACACCGCCGCAGCAGCCTGCCTATTCGTCGCCCGCGCTTCGTGACCTCGTCGCCCGCGCGGCCGATCGCAATCTGGCCGTCCCGCAGGGGCTCGGCGCCTATCGCGCCGACGTAGAAAGTGAAATCGCTGTCCTCACGCGACGCGCCGATGGCGAGGAAGTCGCGGTCTCCATCGAACAGGCGCATAACGAGGTGCAGTGGCAGCGCTCGGGTGAATTCACCCAGCACGTGATCGGGTACCGAGGCCGTCTTGCGGGTCCGTCCATCTCCTCGCTCGCGGTGCTCCGGAAGGCGTGGACAATCCCGAACCTGTACGGGAACCGGCTCTCGTTGTTCTTCGGCCAGGACTCGGCCATCGGTCCGTTGTACGAGGACATCGCTGGAGAACCCACGCCGGCCGGCCTGCCCTCGGGTTCGACGCTCGCGGTGCACCCGTTTGCGCCTCGCCGCGACCAGGTCTACCAGTTCAGCGGTGGCGATACCGTCGCCACCATCAGGACGCGCGACCGCGACGTTACCGTCGTGCGCGTCCAGGTGGATCCCCGTGCAGAGCAGGCGGAGTGGCCCGTGGTCGTGTTCCGCGGCGAGATAAACCTCGACGCCGAAACGGGCGAAATCGCGCGCATGCGAGGCCAGTTCATCACGTTAGGCCACCGCGGACAGAAGAAGCAACGCGTCCTGCTGCTGCCCGTGAGCGTGACGGCGTACGTGGACCTCGAGGCGGTGTTGCTGGACGGCCGCTTCTGGTTACCCGGGCTGCAGCGCATCGAGCAGCACGTCAACGTTCGCGGCCTGGCCGAAGGCCGGGCGGTGTTCCGGATCGTCTCGCGGTTCAGTGATCATCACATCCTGCGGAGCAGTGCGGGGGTCGTGAGCCTGGCGAGCGGTGAGATGGGTGACGCTCCGCTGCAAGGCGTCGAAGCCACGCCGCGGCTGGTGTTTGCGCACCGGCTCACGCTCGCGAGCCCCGACAGCCTTGCCCGGCCGCGGTCCTGGTTGATGCCGTTAGGCGGCGCCACCGCTGAACTGCGTGCCGACGACTTTGCCGACGTGGGGGCGGAATCGTTTGCGCTGCCGTCGTCGCCGTCGATGGCCTGGCGCGCGCAGCGACTGGCCGACCTGGTCCACTTCAATAGGGTGGAAGGGTGGAGCACCGGCGCTGCGATCGAAGGCACTCCGGGAGCATCGTTGCCGAACCTTCACCTCCGCGCCAACGGTACCTGGGCCTGGACTGAACAAACGCTGCGCGGCCGCGTGGAGCTGATGCGCGTCGGTGCACCGGGGGAGTGGAGTGCCGGCGCGCGGTTCGGGCGCACGCTGGACATTACAAACGACTTCACCGCGCCGTACGACAGCGGTGGTTCGGTCTTCGCCTCGTTTTTCGGCATCGACCGTTATGACTACGTGGACCGTAGGGCCGCGACCCTGTGGCTGAACCTCAATCCGCTCGACCGGCGCGCGGCGTTGCGTTTCGAGGCGGGTGTCGGCCGGGACAACGCGGCGCTGGCCCGCCTGACGAGAGGACTGTTCCCACCGGACGTGCCCTTCGGACCGAACCGCGGTGTTGATGCGGGCCGGTACACGCGCGCCTCAATCGTAGCAGAGTGGAATCCCGCGATGGACGCGAACACCCTGCTGTCCGGCTTCGGCGCCCAGCTGCGGCACGAGGCCGCGGCAGGACAGCTCGACTGGCAGCGAACGACGCTCCGCATGATCGCCCGCGAAGAACTCGGCAGGTTTGCGTTAGGCGCCCGGATCGATGCCGGCGCCCTGTTGAGCAGCAACGCTCCTCCGCAGCAGCTCTTCGAGTTTGGTGGCGAACCGTCGTTTCCGGGATACGAACCCAGGGAGTTCGCCGGCGACAGGGCGCTCGCGGCCCAGGCGCGTGCGATGTATCACCTGCCGCTCCTGCGCTCGCCTCTCCGCATGTTCGGTTGCACGTGTTTCGCCGCGCCCGCGCCGAGCTTGGGCGTATCCGTGCATGGGGCACGCTTGTCGGCCACCGGTGCCAGCACCCTGGCTTCCATTGCGAGACTCGGGTCGGTCGAGGACCAGGTTGGGCAGCCCGCCGTCATGGGGGGCACACCGCTATCGCGGCCCACAGACGGCTGGCGTGGCAGCGTCGAGTTCAGTCTCAGGTTCTTCGGCGGTGCCGCCTCGCTCGGCATGGCCCGCGTTATGGAAGCCGGAGCACCCTGGCGCGCACGGTTCGTACTCGGCCAGAACTGGTAAGCCACTGGTTGATGGCGGAACAACGGCGGTCATCGCATTCTTGGCCCGCCACGCAGTGAGGTCCTGATGTCAGGCCTGAACGTCCATCACGGCGACATTACGAAGCTCCCCCTCGATGCCATCGTGAACGCGGCGAACGAGCGGATGTTAGGCGGCGGTGGGGTTGATGGCGCGATTCACGCCGCAGCCGGCCCGAGACTCCTCGAGGCCTGCCGCGCGGTTCCCGAGGTTCGGCCGGGAGTGCGTTGTCCCACGGGCGAAGCGCGAATCACTGAAGGATTCAACCTTCCGGCGAAATACGTGATTCACACCGTGGGCCCGGTGTGGCGAGGCGGGAATAACGGCGAAAACGAGCTTCTCGCGGCGTGTTACGGCGCTTGCTTGCGGCTCGCGGAATCGCATTCGCTGAAGTCCATCGCATTTCCAGCGATCAGTTGCGGTGTGTACGGGTTTCCCGTCGAGCGTGCTGCGTCAATTGCCGTGCGCGAAATCCGGTCCTATCTGGCGAGAGCGAAGTCAGCGGAATCGGTGACTCTCGTTGCTTTCGACAGGGCCATGTTCGAGGTGCTGCGTACGACGATAGGGTCCGGTAACCCTTGAACACGGATCACGCGGAAACTGCGGATTCACACCGATTGAGCGCGCCGTGAAGGGGCTATGAGGCCGTGGTGTCTTCGCCGGACTTCGTTATCGCCCCTTCACGGCGCGCTCCATCCGCATCAACCCGTGGTTCCCGTGTATTCCGTGTTCAAGCCGTACCCGCTCTGATCGCTGTGAACGACAGGGTTGCCAGCCAATCGCGTAAAGCGTAAGCTCCCGGGAGCGCACGCAGGGCGCATCCGGTCCGCGGAAAGGGACTCAGTCCCCCTGAGCAGT
>DATMBT010000016.1:0-6378 GCA_035559475.1 Gemmatimonadaceae bacterium | reverse complement strand
TCAGAAGGCGGCGCCGGGACTGTTCTTCTTCATCGGCGTGACCCCGAAGGAGCGCATGAGCCAGGCGGCGCCTAACCATTCGCCGAAGTTCTTCGCCGACGAAGGTGTTCTTGTCCCGGGAATGCGAGCCCTGGCAAATCTCGCCGTTGATTTTCTGGCCGCTCCGAGGCCGTAAGGGCGAATAGAGGAGACGAGAGACAGGAGGCGGGAAGCAGGGGAGAACGAAACGGTTTGGAAACTTGAGGGCCCGCAAGGCGATTAGCCGCGGGCCCTCAGTCGTCCCCTGCTTCCTGCCTCCCGTCTCCTGTCTCCTCTCAGTTCAGCATTTCTTGCCGCCGGCAACCGCCGCTTCGATCATCGCCACGACCTCCTCGAGCGACGACGCGCCACGATCCTTGTCGTACCACTGCTGCCGCCCCTCGAAATCCGGCTCCTTCATTTTTGCGAGGAGCGGCTCAGGGCGTTCAACCCAGCACCCGCGTTCATTGAACTGATCGTCGAGCAGGATGACCGTCGGCGTTGCGGCACGACCGTCCGGAGTGCGGTGCGCTTCCATCACGGCCTTGCCAACGACGTTGTCGATCAACCGCATCTCGATCGACGGCACCTTGTCGAGGAAACTGGCGAAGTACGGCACGGAGTTCACCGAGTCGCCGCAACTCGGGATGGTGACGACCAACAGCCTCCATCCCGATCCAGCAGCCGTCGCTCGTGTCACCAGCGCGTCAGGCGCCACTTTCATGGCGTAGTTCCCCTCCCACTGCTCCTTGCGAGCCGTGGCCTTCGCGACGAACTCGGCGAAGGTGATCCCGGATTCGTACAGCGCGCGATAGGCCGAGTCCACAGTCGAAACGACGTGACTCGTGACTGGTGACTCGGGACTCGGGACTGCTGAGGCGCTGCAGACGGCGACGCCGAGTGCGAAAATGGTTGTGATCATGTTGGCGACCCGGGAGGGATTGATTCGAGAGCTTCGTCACGATCGCGAGTGATCAGCAGGTGCGCAAGCAGGACGGCGCCGCAGAACACGGCCACATCGGCAAGGTTGAACGTCCAGAACCGCAGGTCACCGATGCCGATGTCGATGAAGTCCACGACACCGCGCGGGCTGCGAAGGCGATCGAGCAGGTTGCCGCACGCGCCGGCAACGATCAGTCCCAGCGCGATCGCGAGCGATCGGTCATGCGATGCCGCTCGCCGGTACTGCAGCATCAGGACGGTCAGGACGCAGAGTGCGAGCGCGGTCAGGATCCAGCGCGTATGATCGCCGAGCGAGACGCTGAACGACGCACCCTCGTTGTACGCCAGCGTGAACCGCACGACGTCGCCCAGCACCTCATGCGGTACGTGTTCCGGCTCGAGGCGCTCGGCGGCGAACTGCTTCGACGTGCAGTCCGCGAGAACGAGGAGCGAGACCAGGGGCCAGAACACGAACGCCTTGTGGCTTTTCATTCGCAGTCTCCCTTATGCGACGGACCCGGAGACCAGAGCGGTCGCCGGGCCCGGAAGTGAGACACACTACGGAGCCTGAAGGGTTCAGGGTTCAGGCTTCAGAACACCGCCATGAGCCTCAGGGCTTCTTCAGAAGGGCTTTTATGTCCGCGGGCGGTTCCATGTCCTCAGGCTTCACCGTATCCCATTCCCAGGCCGTCACCGTGGTCTTGATGTCCTGGCCCATCATCGAAAACGTCGTCGTCGAGGCACGCTTGACGCCGCCGAAGTCCTTGTAGTCGTTGAGGAGCTGCGTCACCTCGATTTCACCCATCGGGCTGGTCTGCTTCAACATCGTCGCGACGATCAGGCCGTCGGTGACGCTGAAGCAGTCGTGGGTGATGCGACCGGACTTCCACGTGTGCTTGACCTTGTAGCAGTCCACGTTGTTCATGTTCGTCTTTTCGACGGTCTCGGACTTCACGATGTTCCCCGAAACCCGCAGCGCGGCATCGGGATCGGCCTCTTCAGAAGCCTGCTCACCCTCGGCACCCTGCAACAGCCGCGCACCCAGCTGCGGGTCCTTCGACCAGGCGGTCGTGCCGTCGAAACCCTGCATCACGATGCCGATGCCGGGGATGTCGGTCTTCATCAACATCGCGCGGGTGCTGAAGACGTTCATCGCCTCGATGTCCGCGCGCAGGCCGGCCCCGGGCATCTCCATTGTGGCCTTCATGCGGGCCGACTTGTGCGCCTTCCAGTTGTCGCCGCCAACGGCCTTTCCGTATTTCGCGATCAGCTCTTTCGCGTCAGGCAGCGCCTGCGCGCGGGCATCCGTGGTGACAAAGGAAAGGGAAAGGGCAGCAGCCGCCCATCCCAGGCGCCGTACAAAGACGTTCATCGGTTGACTCCGTGAAGTGAAGCGCGAAAGCATCGCGCGTGGAACAATGCTACCCGGCGTGACGCCGGACGGGCACACACGTACACGCGGCATTCCAAGTTAGTGACCAGGACCCCGCGAATGATGACGCTGCGATTCGATCCATTTCAGAGCGGACTCGAGCGCCTCGTCGTGCCCGTCGAGCAGCGCACGACGCGACAGCGTCGTTGGCTCATCGGGAATCACGCCGGCACCCTCGATGCGCGATCCGCCCGGCCCTGAGAAATCGGCGATGACGTACATGAGTCGATCACCGTTAGGGAGGCGCGTCAGCAGCGCCGGCAACGCCTGTCCCGCCGAGGGCGAACCAAAAACACGCGCGCGACCCAGTCGTTGAAGGGCCGCGGCAAGGATTTCCGTAGTGCTGGCCGACATTTCGTCGACCACTATCGCGACGCGACCCTCGTAAGGCTGCAGGGGCTGGCCGGATCGCGATACACGCACGGGCATTGCGACGTAACGCATGGTAGCCTCGCGCAGGCGCATGGTGCCGAGCGTCTCGGCGGTCGCGAAGAAATGGCCGGACATGCCCATGATCATCGCGCCCAGTCCACCCAGGTTACCGCGCAGGTCGAGCACGACCCCGGAGCAGTCGCGCATCCCGGACATGGCGTCCTCGAACTGCGGCATCACCGGTGTCATGAAGATGTTGAAGCGGATCACCCCGACGCACCCGGCGGAACTCGTCAGGCGCTGGGACTCAAAGCGGACGTGCATGGGCGGCAAGGCGCCGTATTCAATGACCTGGCCCGGCGTTTCCCTCAGCGGGACGCGGAGTTCGCGCCGCGCGTTCGTGCCGTCGCGCAGCACGAGGCGGACGGTGCCGCCCGCCGGCCCGGTCAGGCGGCCATTGAGGTTGAGCGTCAGCCTGACGAGCGCGAAGCGGCGGGCGCTGGTGGCTACCTTCCCGGTCGCGCGCAGGGACTCCAGGACGCGCAACGTGTCGATCTCCTCGACGACCCACCCGGGATGGATGCCTAACGTTTTCGCCGGTGTCCCGGCCTCGACGCGCGTGATGACGAGCGCGGAGTCGACGAACCGCAGTTCGAGACCGGCGTCTCCGGCCCGGTCCGAGGTCGGCGCGGCGCCCGCGTCCATGGCGTCGCCCGGCAGCACGCCGAAATGCGATTCGCCGAGTCGCGACAGGAGCGTGGAGATCGCGTGGCGCGTGTCCTCGCGCGAGTCACCGCGCTCGACGAACGGACGCAGCGAGTCGCGCAGGCCGACCCAATTGAGGCCGCGCATGGTCGCGTCGTAATAGCTGTCGCGCACACGCACCCAGGCGGTGTCGAACGACGCCAGTTCCAGCGCGCGATCGTATCCGTTCGTGGACTGCGCGGAGATCGCGGACGCGAACAAGCCGCTCGCGACAACGGTCGAGATTACCTGACCGATCCTGAGTCGTTTGAAAGCATTGGACATTCTTTATTAGACGAACTCGCAGTCGGCAAAGCAAACAGTCCAACAGCTCAGCCCGCATTCCTCGCGCCGATTCCTGATCGGCAGAGGCTGCTTCGCAACTCGTTAAGCGGGAATCATATAGCACGCCGTCGATCGCTTGCGCTTCCACATCGATACTTGTTACGCTCCCCCATGCCGTTACTTCCGATTCGACTTCGAAGCACGTGGCCCGTGGCGCTCCTCGCCGCGGCGGTACTCGTTGGCAGCGCCCGGACCGCTTTGACCGCGCAGGGACCGGGGCAGGACAGCGCCAATCGCCGCGACTCTGTGCCGGCGGCGAAATCGTCGAAGCCAAAGGGGACCACCGTCGCGACCGCGGCTCCCGCCAGGCCGAAACCGGTGTGGCCGGTGAAGACCGACGCGCCGCGGCCGGGTTCGATCCTGCCTGACAAGCGGATCGTCGCGTACTACGGCAACCCGCTTTCGAAGCGCATGGGCATCCTGGGTGAGCTTCCGCCTGACGAGATGCTGAAGAAGCTCGAACGCGAAGTGCACGCGTGGGAGAAGGCCGACAGCGCGACGCCGGTCGTCCCTGCCCTGCACCTGATCACCGTCGTCGCACAGGGGAGCCCGGGCCGCGACGGTATGTACCGCGCGCGGATGTCGGATTCACTGGTGGAGCGCGTTTATGGGTGGGCGCAGCGCCACAAGGCGATCATGTTCCTCGACCTGCAGGTCTCAAAGAGCACACTGCAGCAGGAAGTGCCACGCCTGACGAGTTTCCTGTCGCGGCCGGACGTGCACCTCGCGATTGACCCGGAATTCTCCATGAAACGCGGCGGCGTCCCGGGGAAGCGGATCGGAACGTACGATGCGTCCGACGTCAACTACGCGATCGACTTTCTGGCAGACCTGGTGGACAAGTACCACCTGCCGCCGAAGGTGCTCGTGGTTCACCGCTTTACGCGGCCCATGCTGACGAACGCGAACAAGATCAAGCTCGATCCGCGCGTCCAGGTCGTGATTCACATGGACGGCTGGGGACCGCCGTGGATGAAGAAGGACTCGTACGAGGCGTATGTGTACGCGGAACCGGTGCAATACACGGGCTTCAAGCTGTTCTACAAGAACGACACGAAGAAGGGACACCCGATGATGAAGCCGTCCGACGTGCTGGCCCTGTTTCCGAGGCCGCTGTACATCCAGTACCAGTAACCGAGGCTGAGTTGGTAGTGCTGTTTGCTGGGGCGATTTGCCGGGTCCGGAGCTAGGTGCTGGGTACCGCTCCCGATTCACGATTCACGATTCACGATTCACGATTCACGCTTCACGAAGCACCAGACTACAGCACGTCACTCCACCCTCGGCTTTCGCCAGCTCACCCGCTGGCACCGGGATCAGCCGGCTGCCGCTCGCGCGCGCAAGCGCGGCGTTGGTGCGCACGAACGCCTCGGACACGATGGTCGCCCCGCCTAACCAGAGCACGTTGGCTCCGAAGGGCTCGCGCGCGTCTGCCGGAATCACCTCCCAGCCCGGCATGAGCCCCGGATCGACCCAGGACGGGTTGACCACCAGCGTCGTTGCGCCAGCGCGAGTCACCGCCGATTTGAGGTGGAGACAGCCCCGCACGGGGACGGCCCGCACCGCATAACCAAACGGAGCCAGGTGGGCGCGAAGTTGCTGCATGCCGGAGAGATTCGTGCGCGGCGTGAGGCCCACGAACACATCACGATCGAGAACCAGGACGTCGCCGCCATCGAGCGTCGCCGGCGCCTCGATGTTCGCGATCGTTCGGTGCGTTGCGAGTACATCACGCACCGACGAGACCTCGTCGCGACGTGACGCCGCGCCCGGTCGCGTGACCACCGCAATCTCGTCGAACACCACGGCGGTGTCCTCGACAAATACGGAGTCAGGCAGGTCGTCGCAGGCCGGGAGCCGAGTCACGTCAGCACCGGCAGCGCGAAGCGCCTCTTCGTACTGGGAGTGCTGGTGCTGGGCGATCTCGTAGTCGACGCACTCGCGAGCGAGGTGCGTCAACTCACACCGCGCAATCGATGAAGGAACGGCTCTCGTATAAGCGATCATAGGGCTGAAAGCGATGACTGCCGAACGCGACCGTCCAACGATACGCTTCCGCCCCTGCCGCGGCACCGTCCAGACTGCGCCAAGTCGCATCAACCTCTGGATGAGCCATCCGAACGCCCTGTGGTCCGGGTCGGGCGGACTGTCACATGACACAACCATTTCCCGGCGGGCACCATCCATTTGGTGGTGCACGAACTCCGTTCCCGCTTGAAACTTCGAACTCCCCGGCGCTCGACGATGATTCGCGTCCTCCGTTCGCTCGCTCCTGTGCTGGTGCTGGCTGTCTCGTTACCGGCACAGTCCCAGGGTACGGCTGCTGCCGTGGCCAACAGCACTACCAGCGGTCATACCGTGCCCGTCCCGTCCGCCCGCGCCGTCCGACGGAACACGCAGGTGGTCCTGGACGGGGCGCTCAATGACGCCGCCTGGCAGGCGGCCACTCCGGTGACCGATTTCCTCCAGACCGACCCGAGCGAGGGGCAGCCGGCAACCCAGCGAACGGAGATGCGCTTCCTCTA
>DATMBT010000015.1:0-3619 GCA_035559475.1 Gemmatimonadaceae bacterium | reverse complement strand
CGCCATCCGCCATCCGCCATCCGCCATCTCACCTTGTCGCTCCCAGCCTCGGTGCCCGCATGCCGGCCACGTTAGGCGCGGCCCACGCCTCACTGACGATCCGGGCCTGCTCCGCCTGGTGCGACGCGAAGTATCCCTCCGCCGGGCTGGCCCGCTCCGGACGCCCGATGTAGCGGATGACGAGCGCGTTGCCCGCCGACGCCCTGAGCCGCGGCGCGACAAAACTCCACGCGCCCATGTTCTTCGGCTCCTCCTGCGCCCACACGACTTCCACGACGTTCGGGTACGCGTCAACCACACGCGAGACTTCCTCGTGCGGCCACGGATACAGCTCCTCGACCCGTGCCACCGCGATGTGGCCCGGTCGCCCCTCGGCCACCATCTCGTAGTAGAGCTTCCCGGTCACGAAGACCAGGCGGGTCACCTCGTCTCGCTTCGCCACATTCGGATCGTCGATGACGCGCTTGAAGCCTCCCTGCGTGAGCTCGTCGAGCTTCGACGCCGCCGCCGGCAACCGCAACATCGATTTCGGTTGCATCATCACCAGTGGGCGACGCACCGGGTCCTTCGCCTGGCGACGCAGGGCATGGAAGTACTGTGCCGGCGAGCTGGGGTAGGCCACGCGCATGTTCCCTTCGGCGCAGAGCTGCAGGAACCGCTCCAGCCTCGCGCTCGAGTGCTCCGGTCCCTGGCCCTCGTAGCCGTGCGGCAGCAGCATCACCACCGACGAGTCCTGGCCCCACTTGGCCGTGTCCGCGGCAATGAACTGGTCAACGATCGGCTGCGCCATGTTGACGAAGTCGCCGAACTGTGCTTCCCAGCAGACCAGCGCCTCGGGGTGGGCGGTGGAGAACCCGTATTCGAAACCGACGACCGCCAGTTCGGTGAGGGGGCTGTTGAACACCTCGAACCGCGCCGCGGCGTTAGGCAGGTGCTGCAGCGGCGTCCACGTGGACCCGTCCTCGGCGTCGTACAGCACCGCGTGACGATGCGAAAACGTTCCGCGCTCGGCGTCCTGCCCGGTGAGTCGGACGTCCACCCCCTCGACCAGCAGCGACGCAAAAGCCAGCGATTCCGCGTGCCCCCAATCGATGCCGCCAGCCTCACCCAGTGCCTCACGACGGCGTTCGAGCTGCTTGGAAAGGCGCGGGTGCACGTGGAACGTCTCAGGCCATGACAGCAGTCGCTCGTTGAGCGCCACCAGGAGTTCGGCGCGCACGGCGGTCGGCCCTCCGGGTGTCGGCGCCGGCGTGGACTCGTCCGTGTCGTGTATGGGCGCGGTCTCGCGGTGCGCAAAGGCGTCCTCGAGGCGCTCCATCACCTGCTGTTCTTCGGCCGCGACGTCGGCTTCCGTGACGACACCGTCCTTGATCAGCCGGTCGGCAAGAATCTGCCGGACGGTCGGATGCGACCGGATTTTCTTGTACATCGTCGGCTGCGTGAATGAAGGCTCGTCTCCCTCGTTATGCCCCCAGCGCCGGTATCCGACGAGGTCGATCAGGAAGTCCTTGGCGAACTGCTGCCGGTAGGCGATGCCAAGGCGCACCGCGGCGATGCAGGCAACCGGGTCGTCCGCGTTCACGTGGACGATCGGCACTTCAAAACCCTTGGCCAGGTCCGACGCATAATGCGTGGACCGGCCGTCCTGCGGATCGGTCGTGAATCCAACCTGGTTGTTCGCAATGACGTGCAACGTGCCACCCACGCCGTAGCCGCGGAGAGTAGACAGGTTGAACGTTTCGGCCACGACACCCTCACCCGGGAACGCCGCGTCCCCGTGCACGAGGATTGGAATCACCGATGCGCCACGTCCGTCCGGAGCACCGAACGCACGGCCATACGCGCGCTGCTTCGCCCGGGCGAGTCCTTCGAGCACCGGGTTCACGACTTCGAGGTGACTCGGGTTCGGCACCAGGGTCAGTCGCACGTGACGTCCGTCCTCGAACGCGCGCTCCGACTCGAATCCCAGGTGGTACTTCACGTCGCCGGTTTCGCTGTCGGCGAGGTCGGCATGCTTGCCGTCAAACTCGTCGAAGATGGCGCTGTAGGGCTTGCCCAGGATATGCGCGAGCACGTTGATGCGGCCGCGGTGTGCCATGCCCATCACGGCTTCGCGCGCACCGCCAAACGCGGCGTCGTGGATCGAGACGTCGAGCATGGGAACGAGCGCGTCCGTCCCCTCGATCGAGAAGCGCTTCACGTTGACGTACTTCCGGTGAATGAAGCGCTCGAGCGCGTCCACTTCGGTCAGCCGGCGGAGCAACGTGCGCGATTCCTCGGGCGACAGCTCACGCCGCAGCTCTTCGTGCTCGATGACCCGGCGGAACCAGGCACGCTCGGTTTCGTTCTCGATGTAATCGAACTCGAAGCCGAGGTTCGACTGGTAGAGGGCACGCAGGCGCGCGGCAACATCGGCGGCCGTGCCCGACTCGAAGCCGAGGGCCTGGGCGGGGACCAGCGCCAGGTCTTCCTCGGTGATGCCGTGGAAGCCGGGCTGCAACTCGGCCGCGCCAGGGGGTTCGCTGCCTAACGGGTCCAGCCGCACGGCGTGGTGGCCGTAGATCCGGATGGCGTCCATCAGCGCCGCGGCGCCGGCCACTTTGCGGAGGTAGGAAACGTCGGTCGATGGCGCGGAAGCCGGGGCCTGCCCGGTCATGGTCTCCGCGAACCGGAAAAACTGGCGCCACGATTCGTCCACCGAGTTCGGGTCACGCCGGAATTGCTCGAGGAGCTCGGCGATGTGACCGTCGTTGTAGACGCCCGTGATAGGAAGACTGGTCATGACAGGAATCTACATGAGCGTGGAGGCCCTCCTCAAACGCTCCGCTGGCCTTGACCGTTGGTCACCAGTCCAGCAAGGAAATTGACGCGAAGCCCGCCGTTTGTTGTCTTCAACTTTGTCTCGAGCGGGATTCGCATCGTGCGCTCCAGCTGCGCCGGTGCCAACAGGGCGACATGCCAGCCGTTGAAGCGCTCCCGGAGGGCAATCCCGAAGTCAGCCATGAGGCGTCGCGATTCGCCGGCGTCGCCGAGTCGCACCCCGTAGGGCGGGTTCGTCACGACAAATCCCGTGGTGGCTTCACTGTCCACGCGCAACGCGTCCTGTTTCTCGAATCGAACCAGGTTGGTGACGCGAGCGCGCTCGGCGTTGTCCGTCGCCGCTCGAATGGAGGCAGCGCTGCGGTCGTATCCGTGGATCGGCGGCACGGCATCCGGGCTTTCCCGGGCGACGGCTTTTGCGTGAACACGATCCCACTCAGAGGGACCGTATCCGGGCCACTGCATGAACCGGAAGCTTCGGTGTTTTCCCGGTGCAATGCGGGCGGCCATCAGCGCTGCCTCGATGGGGATCGTTCCCGATCCGCAGAACGGGTCAAGGAGAGGTGAGCGCTGATCCCAACCGCTCGCGAGAAGGAGCGCGGCCGCGAGGGTCTCGCGCATCGGCGCTTCAGTGACGCTGGTCCGGTAGCCGCGCTGGTGCAGGTGCGCGCCGGACGAATCGGCGCTGATCGTGCAGTGGTCGTGGTCGAACCGAATGACGAGGAGCTGCGCGGCGTCAGCGTGAGGGTCCTCGGCGTTTTCGTCGTTCGACTTTGTGCGTACGGCGACGGCACCGACT
>DATMBT010000014.1:0-6326 GCA_035559475.1 Gemmatimonadaceae bacterium | reverse complement strand
CGAGCATCTGCCCGTTTTGCTCGGTGGGATGCGCGACGCTGATCCACGTGAAAGGCGGTGAGATCATCAACATCGAGGGTGATCCGCGCAGCCCGCATAACGAGGGGACCCTCTGCCCCAAGGGCGCGGCGATCTTCCAGCTCCACAAGAACCCGAACCGCCCGACCAGGGTGCTCCACCGCAGGCCGGGTGCCACGGACTGGGAGCCCATGGAGCTCGAGGACGCGCTCGACCGCGTGGCCGAGCTGGTGAGCCGGACTCGCGACGAGACGTTCATCGAACGGCTGGCGGATGGCAAGGTCGTCAACATGACGCCGGCGATATTCGCGCTCGGGGGCGCCACCCTCGACAGCGAGTTCAATCACGTCGCCCAGAAGTTCTGCCGGGGACTGGGCATCGTCGCCATCGAGAACCAGGCGCGAATATGACACAGCTCCAGCGTCCCCGGTCTGGGGACACGGCTCGGTCGCGGCGCGGCGACGATGTATCCGCGGAACATGGAACACTCGGATTGCGTCGTCATCATGGGCTCGAACATGGCGGAGTGCCACCCGGTGGCGTTCCGCTGGCCCGTCAAGGCACGGATGAACGGCGCGACGCTGGTTCATGTTGACCCGCGCTTCACCCGCACCAGTGCCAACTGCGACATCCATGCACCCATACGCGCCGGGAGCGACATCGCCTTCCTGGGCGGGTTGATCAACCACGTCCTGAACAGCTCGCGGTGGAACACGGAGCCGTTCTTCAAGTCGTTTGTCGCCAATTACACCAACGCGGCCACGATAGTCCATCCTGATTTCAAGGATACCGAGGACCTCGACGGCGTGTACTCGGGCCTCAAGGAGTACAGCGAGAACGCGGACTGGCCGTACAACGCCTTCGTCGGCACGTACGATCCCGCGACGTGGCAATATGAATCATCACCAACCCAGGTCGCCGGTGAACAGGCAGCCTACTCCGCGCGCAGCGGCGAACAGCGGCAGCATCAGGGACCGCAGGCAGCGCGTCCGGCCACGGGTGGAGGAGAACCAGGCCAGGCCCCAATCAACTTCGACGGACTCGTCAAGTCTCTACTGAAGCCCCGTCCACGCAGGGATTCCACGCTCGAAGATCCCCGGTGCATCCTGCAGGTCGTGAAGCGGCACTTCTCCCGTTACACCCCGGAGCTCGTCGAGCAGGTGACCGGCTGCCCGCGCGCGAAGTTCCTCCAGGTCGCCGACGCCATTCTCACTAACTCGGGTCCTGATCGGACCACGAGCTTCGCCTATGCGGTCGCGTGGACACAGCACACCGACGGCGTGCAAATGATCAGTTGCTGCGCGCTCCTCCAGCTGCTGTTAGGCAACATGGGTCGTCCGGGCGGCGGCATCATGGCGCTCCGCGGACACGCGGCCATCCAGGGCTCTACCGACATACCGACGCTCTATCACTCGATACACGGCTACATGAGCCACCCGACGGCGCTCAAGAAACACACAAACCTGACCGAATATTTGGTGACGGAGACGCAGCCGACGGGCTACTGGGCGAATCAGCCGAAGTTCATGGTGTCCTATCTCAAGTCGATGTACGGCGACGCCGCCACGCAGGACAACGACTACGGCTACGAGTGGCACCCCAAGGTACTCGGCGACCATTCCCACATCGCGACGATGGCCGCGATGGCCGAGGGAAAGGTCAAGGGAATGTTCTGTGTAGGCCAGAACCCGGCGACGTCGCTGAATGGAACGGCGCAACGCGCGGCGATGCGCAAACTCGAGTGGCTGGTCGTGAAGGACAACTGGCTCACCGAGACGGCAATGCAGTGGAAGAACGCGCCCGAAATCACCGACGGGAGCGTGAAGATCGAGGACATCCAGACCGAGATCTTCTTCTTCCCCGCCACGCAGGTGGGCGAATACGATGGCAGCTTCACCAACACGCAGCGCATGCTGCAGTGGCACTCGAAAGCCGCCGATCCTCCGGGCGACTGTCGCACTGATACCTGGTTCTACTACCAACTTGGGCTACGGCTCAAGGCGAAATACGCGAGTAGCACCAATCCGCGGGATATCGGCTTCAGGAATCTTGTCTGGGACTATGAACCGGACACGCCTCCCGCGTCCCCGCAGGTGGCCGGTGAGCCAGACGTGCTGAAGATCCTGCGCGAGATCAATGGACATCAGACGGCGGAGCCGTCCAAGCATCTCACAGGATTTGGGCAGCTCAAGGACGATGGTTCGACCACCTGTGCGTCATGGATCTACTGCGGCGTCTATCCTGCGCCGGACCGCAACCTGTCGGCGCGACGTGTTCCCGATGCACCGGGAGTGCCCGGTGCGCACCTCAACTGGGGATGGGCGTGGCCGGCGAACCGGCGTGTGCTCTACAACCGTGCCTCGGCGGATCCATCCGGCAAGCCGTGGAGTGAGCGCAAGCGCTGGGTGTGGTGGGATCCAGCTGCGCCTAACGCTCCCGACCCGGTAACTGGCAGGGCGTTGCCGGCCGGCAAGTGGACGGGATACGACACGCCCGATTTCACCGTCACGAAGCGGCCTGACGCGCCCGCGAAACCCGGCGCGATCGGACTCGACGCGCTGTCCGGCACCGACCCGTTCATCATGAAACCGGACGGCAAGGGGTGGCTGTACGTTCCCTCGGGGCTCGTGGACGGCCCAATGCCCGTGCACTACGAGCCACTCGAGTCACCGGTCGCCAACCTGCTCTACCGGCAGCAATCGAGCCCGGTGCTCAAGTGGTGGGCGCGCGGTAAACCTTATAACACGATTGCCGACGTGGGCGATCCGCGTTACCCCTGCGTGATCACGACATACCGGCTCACCGAGCATTACCTCTCCGGCGCGATGAGTCGGTGGCTGCCACATCTCGCGGAGTTGCAACCGGAGCTGTTCATCGAGATCGGGCATGCGCTTGCCCAGGAGCGTGGCATCCGGAATCTCGACTTCGTCACCATCACCTCGCCCCGGCATCACATCCGCGCGCGCGCCCTCGTCACCAACCGCATCGGCGTCATGACGATCGCCGGAAAACAGGTCCATCACGTGGGCATGCCCTGGCACTGGGGTTGGCAGGGGCTGGCGGTCGGCGACGTCGTGAACGACCTGACGAGCTGGGTCGGCGACCCTAACGTCTCCATCCACGAAGGCAAGGCATTCGTGTGCAACGTGGAGAAGGAGTAGTGGGCGCGCGGGCACTCCCCATTCTCGGTGAAACGCGCGCCGTCCTGGCGCAATCGTCGGCGGTCACCGCCGAGCCGATGGGGTTCTTCACCGACACCACTGTTTGTATCGGCTGCAAGGCCTGTGAGGTGGCGTGCAAGGAGTGGAACCAGCTCCCGGCGCGTGGGGATGGCGGCGCACACCTCGAGATGAGCGGCCTGAGTTACGACAACACCGTCCGCCTCGACGGCACGACCTGGCGGCACGTCAAGTTCATCGAACAGTTCCCCGAGCCGTACAACGGCCGCTGGCTCATGATGAGCGACGTCTGCAAACATTGCGTGCAGGCGCCCTGCCTCGAGGTCTGCCCGACCGGCGCGATCATCCGGACCGAGTTCGATACCGTCGTGATCCAGTCCGACACGTGCAACGGATGCCGGGATTGCATCGCGGCCTGTCCGTTCGGTGTGATCGACATCAATCATGTGTCGGGCACGGCCCAGAAGTGCACGCTCTGCTATGATCGCATCGGTGTGGGCCTCGAGCCTGCCTGTTCGAAGGCATGCCCCACTGACTCCATTCAATTCGGACCGGTAGCCGAGTTACGCCAGCGCGCGCAACGGCGGGTGGACCAACTCAAGGCCCAGGGTGAATCACGCGCCCAGCTCTACGGCGCCGATCCAACTGGCCCACTGGGCGGATTGAACGCGTTTTTCCTGCTGGTCGATGAGCCGGAAGCGTATGGGCTTCCGCGCGAACCAAAGCTTCCGACACGCAACCTCGTCAAGAGCTCGATGCTCTCGACGTTAGGCGCCGTGGTGATGACCACGATCGGCGCCCTGACCCTGCGAGCCAAACGCATCGTCGCGGTCGCGAAGGAGAAGGCCAAATGACTTCTTTGGTCTTTGGTCTTTGGTCTTTGGTCTTCGCGGCCCAGAAGGTGCCATCCGACACCTTCTTCACCGAGCCTCCACATTTTCGCTGGCTCATCATCCTCTACTTCTTCGTCGGTGGCATCTCGGGCGGCGCACTGCTGGTCGCTTCCCTGCTCAGGCTCTTCGGCGCGCCCGAGGACCGCGAGTTTATCCGCCTGGGTGTCTACATCTCGTTTGCAGGCCTCGTGGTGAGCGCAATCCTCCTGATCGTAGACCTGGGTGTTCCGCTGCGGTTCTGGCACATGCTCATCCAGAGCAACACCGGCCGACCGATGTTCAAGTGGTGGTCCCCCATGTCGGTTGGCGCGTGGGGGCTGCTGGTCTTTGGACTCTTCTGCGGCCTGGCGACGTTGCGCGTGCTGCGGGATGACAGGCGTCTCACGTGGTCAACACTGGAATTCCTGCACCACGCACCGGTCACCAACTTCGCCGCCATCGGCGGCATCCTGGGAGGGCTTTTTCTCGCGGGCTACACCGGTGTACTGCTGGCGGTCACCAACCGGCCGATCTGGTCCGATTCGTCGTGGCTCGGCCTGCTCTTCCTGCTGTCCGGCATCTCCACCTCGATGGCGACCCTGCTCCTGGTTGCGCACTGGCAGGGCCTGATCGTTCCGACGACCGAAGCACGCCTCAGGCGATTCGACCGGATCGCGCTCGTGCTCGAGCTGGTCGTCCTCGTTGTTTTTGTTGTCTCACTCGGCGCGGTCGCCAAGGCGTTCCTCAATGCCTGGGGTGTCGTGCTGTTCCTCGGCGTCATCGGCACCGGCATCCTGTTGCCTTTGCGCATGGAACGTCAGCCCAACAAAAACGTCGCGATGGCATCGATCCTGGTGCTTTTTGGTGGACTCCTGCTCCGTATGGTGGTGTTGCTCGGATCGGAGCAGGTGCACGTGCTGGGCACGCAGGTCTTCCGATGAAACGCTTCGCGCCGGCGGTACTCGTCACCCTCGTTATGTGCCAGGCGCCTGAATCCCGTCGGGTGGCCGGCGGCGTAGGCGCTGACGTGGGCAATCGCTCACTCAATGTCGAACTGCATGGTGGATCGCTGATGTACGCCAGAACTCGCTGCCTCCTTCCCAGGACGGAATGTCCAGGACCACTGCCGGTCTCCGGCCTGACGACAGACTTTCCGCAGCCGCGATAGATCCCGCGTGGCGGAAGTGGATCGATCTCGTCGAGCTGGCGGTCGAGGAATCGCTGCAGCCGGCATGGTCCGGGTGCGTGCATTTCCATGAGAATCGGCCGGCTGAGGCTCCGCTGCTTCATGGCGCGACGATTCGGTTGCCGGCACGCGCGCGCGAGTTCGCCGGCCGACTCGCCGAGAGTCTTGGAATCGTGGCGTTGGAGGCGATCAACCCGGTCACGGTGATGCGCATCGGGATCGAGCGCGACACCAGTGAGCTCGAGAGCGCGTCCTTCGCGATCGCCATCCCGACTGACACCGTTTCCGTGCTCGGACAGCTCTGCGCGTTGCCGTTACTGCTGAATGCCGCGCAGTCAATCAGCCCGGAAGCATCACGATCGTGGCAGAGGGGTTACTGCCTGGTGTGTGGTGCCTGGCCCAGCATGGTCGAGATGCGTGGTATCCAGCGCGAACGACGAATGCGATGCGGGTGCTGCGGAAGCGATTGGCTGCTTCCGGTGCTGCATTGCGCATTCTGCGACGAAATCGATCACCAGAAACTGGGCTCGCTTCTCAGCGAGGGCGACGAGCAGCATGTCCGAGTAGAGACCTGCTCGACCTGCCACGGTTATCTCAAGACCCTTTTCACACTCAGCACCCTGCCTTTCACCACCCTTGCGGTGAAGGACATGGCCACGGTCTCCCTCGACCTCGCGGCCCGCGATCGCGGCTATGCGCGACCCGCGCACCCGGGCTGGCCGCTTCGCGTTGAGATCGCGCCATGACGCTTACGCCAGCCGAGCTCTGTCGCGGTCTGCTTGGAGCGCTCGATGCAAGCGAGGGCCGGCGCAAGCGTCGCGTGCGCAACACCAATGCGGACAGCATTGGGCTCGCCATTCAGCGCGACATCCTCGAAGCGGTCGTGCGTGACGCACCCGCGCCTGACGAGTTCGAGGCCTGGTTGATGGCTCGATGCGAGGCCGAAGGCGTCGCCGACGGTGCGCAGCGCGCGATGGCGCTCTTCGTCTGGGATCAGTGGCAACTCGCGTTGCAAGCGCCCGACGTGCAGGCATGGATTCTTGCCGGCGGCCAGTCTGACGATCGCGAATC
>DATMBT010000013.1:0-3059 GCA_035559475.1 Gemmatimonadaceae bacterium | reverse complement strand
CGGCGGAGACGAAAGCGGCGTTGCGCGCACTGCCGTTCCGTATCGACCTCCGTCCGCTTGGCGGTCATTCTGCCGGCCCGACGGTTGTACTGGTGCATGGCACACCCACTCTCAACACCGTCTACTGGACTGCAGACCGCTCCGACGACTTCTGCCTGAAGATGGCTGGAATGGCTGGGCTCAAGTCCGGTGACCTCATTGCGTTTGGCCACACTCACCTGCCATGGCATCGCGTGGTCGACGGCATTCACTTCGTGAACACCGGCAGTGTCGGGCGGCCCAAGGACGGCGATGCGCGGGCGGGATACTCGATCCTTGACATCGGCGCGGATGGAGCGGTTCAGGTGCAGCACGTGCGCGTCGCGTACGATGTTTCGCGAGCAGCGGCGGCCATTCGTGCGAGCACGCTGCCGAAGGAATTCGGGGCGTACATCGAATCCGGCGGGAAGACGCTGTATTAAGGCTTATCCGTCCGTAGGCGCACAGGGTATGCTTCCGAGCCCCAGTTCTGCCTGGTGCTATTTGCTATTCGCCAATCGCTAATCGCTGCAGTCCCATGCGCGTCCTGTTGCAGCGCGTCTCCCGCGCCGAAGTACGTATTCGAGAAAACAGCGCCCAGCGCGTCGCCGGCCAGATAGGCCGTGGTTTCGTCGTGCTGGTCGGTTTCACCTCGACCGACAACGAGTCGCAAGTTGAGTGGATGGCCGAAAAGGTCGCCGGCCTGCGCGTCTTTGCGGACGCCGAGGACAAGATGAACCTCGCCCTCGCCGACGTGGGCGGATCGGTGCTCGTGGTCTCGCAGTTCACACTCTACGGCGACGCACAGAAGGGGCGCCGCCCGAGTTTCATCGACGCGGCGCGACCAGAGCACGCCATTCCGCTCTACGAGAGGTTCAAGTCGCAGCTGCGCCGGCTGGGCCTGACCGTTGAATCGGGCGAATTCGGCGCCATGATGGACGTGGAGCTCGTGAACGATGGACCCGTGACGCTCTGGCTCGAGCGATGAGCGCCGTTCGCGTCATCCTCGCGTCTCAGTCACCCCGCCGGCGCGAGTTGCTGTCGTTGATTGGAATTCCGCATGACGTGCAGCCCGCGGACCTCGACGAGAGCGTCTTCCCCGGCGAAGTACCGCAGGAACATGCCGAGCGGCTGGCGCGTTCGAAGGCCGAAGCGATTGCGTTGCGTGAGCCGGCGGCGGTTGTGATCGGCGCCGACACCATCGTCGTGCTGGACGGTGACATCCTAGGCAAGCCGCGCGACGCTGCCGAGGCCACGGCGACGCTTCGCCGCCTATCCGGTCGGACCCACACCGTCCACACGGCGGTGGCTGTCACGCACGGTGGGCAAACCGTGTCGGGGGTCGAGTCGGTGGAGGTGACCTTCCGCCCGTTGACTGACACCCAGATCGCGACATACATCGCCACCGGCGAACCGATGGACAAGGCCGGCGCGTATGGCATCCAGGGATACGGCGCCGTGATCGTGGAACGCGTGCATGGCGACTACTTCGCCGTCATGGGACTGGCGTTAGGCCGCCTCGTGGGTCTGCTCGAAGCGCTGGGTATCGCCTACCAGTACGGAGCGCCGTTCCTGAAGCCTGGACCCTGAAGCCTGAAGCCTCTGGCTTCAGCTCCGATACCTCGCCTTCCACACCGCAAGCTTCTCCCGCACCTTATCGACCGTAATGCGCCGGACGCGGCCAGCCCGGTTCTCCATCGACACCGGATAGTCCTCACCCGGATCGCCATACGCGTCGATGAGCAGGTCGTGATAGCGCCGGTAGGGACCCGTGCGCTTCGGGTTCGTGTAGCCCATCAGGCTGATCACCGGACGCTCCAGCGCCACCGCCATGTGGAGCGGGCCCGTGTCCGGCGACAGGACCAGCGCCGACCCCGAGAGAATACCCACCAGGTTGCGCAGGCCGCTGCCTAACGCAGACACCGGCGTGTGCTTCGCGGTCGCCATGATCACCTGTTCGGCGTGCAACTCACGCGGCGACCGGCCACCAACGAGGACCGGCTGCAGGCCGTAATCGCCGTGCAGGATGTCTACCACCTGCGCCCACCGCTCAGGGAGCCAGTCCTTCTCCGGCTTGCTGGTCGCGATGACGATCGCCGCTGCCGGCCGATCCAGCTTCGCGAAGAACTCGTCGCGCCAGGCCAGCTCGGTGGGCCACGGTCCCAGGTCCCAGGTCACCGGCGCCGTTTTCACGCCTAACGCTTCCAGGAACTCGAAGTACTGGTCCTGCACGTGCTGGCCCACCGGCCGCGCCGGAATCCGGCGTGTCGTGAACAGCCAGTTGAGGTCACGCGCGCGCCCGCGATCGAACCCGAGCTTGACCGGCGCCCGGGTCATCGCGGTGATGAGACCGGCCTTGAAGTACACCTGGAGGTCGATCACGAGGTCGAATTCGCGATGCGCCAGCTCACGCCGAATCTCCGCGAATGCCTGCATGCCCTTGCTGCGGTCGAAGAGGATGATCTCATCGACCGAACGATGCCCCCTCACGAGGGTGGCGGGCCCCGGTTGCAGGATCCATGTGATCAGGCACGCTGGCGCGTGCCGCTTCAACGCGTTGATAACTGGCAGCACATGAACCGCGTCCCCCACCGCACTCATCATCACGATGCAGATGCGGTCCAGGCGTGCCTCGATCACGCGCTGCCTGTGGCGCTGGCCATTTCGCGCAGCTGGCGCATTTCGGCGTCGTCAAAACCGACGCCAAAGCGAGCGCGCATCTTTCGGATCGACCGTTCGAGCCGGTCGAGGTTTGCGTCACGAACGGTTGGATCGCTTGGGGGAACGAACTGCAGCCGGTCGATGTCCAGCACGTACGCGTCCCAGCCCGGCCCGTTTTCCACCAGCAGGACGTTGCCGACGTTCAGGTCCGGGTGCCACGCGCCAATGCTGGTGAGTGAGCGGATCAGCGCCGCGATGGAGGGAAGCCAGCCACGGCGCACATCCGCGTCAGGCTTGTCGCGAAGCGCCTTGCCGAGGTCACGCCCAGGCAGTTCAAGTGAAACGACGTCGCTGCGGCGCAGGACGCGCCTCACGGGATA
>DATMBT010000012.1:0-8724 GCA_035559475.1 Gemmatimonadaceae bacterium | reverse complement strand
CGACGCGACGGCTGACTCGGTGGCCGCAACCACGAGCCCGCGCGCATGTGCGGCCGCGCTCCGGCGCATTTCCTCCAGCAGCACCAGACCGTGACGCGCGAGCAGCGGGACCAGGTTGAGCGCGCGCTCCTGCCTGTTGCCACCAGGGAAGAGCGACCCACGCACGGTGCCGAGGTCTCTCATGAGGGAGGTTTCGCGCTGCTTGACCGCGGCACTGATCCGGCGCTCCAGCCGGCTCAGCCGCCATTCGAGGGCGCGCGCCGTCCCTTCAACGGTCGCGGACGGTGCCAACCCGTCCAGTCCCTGCAGCGAAGCGCGAACGCCCGTGAGTCGTTCGGCGAGATCGCGCCGCAGATGGTCCATCGCTTTGGCAATGCCGGACGGCCACGCTTCACGCGCCAGCCGCGTTTCAACCGCGTGAGGATCCGCAAAATCCTCGATGCGCAGGTGGTGCGCGCCCATGATCTCCGCGACGTGCGGCTCGACCAGCGTAGCGCTCCACCGCGGAACCGCCATGGGTGCAGCCGCGTTCAGGGCCTCGGCCACCGCCGACACCTGGGCGAAATACGCGATTTCACCGGGGCCGGCGACATAGGCGACGGTGGGCATCAGCGCGCGTTCCACCACCGGTCGCAGGAGCACGTTAGGCGACAGCGTGCCCGGCGTGGCCGTGGCGGCGGCGACCGCACCCCGCGCGCGGGCGATCCGCACCCGCTGCGACTCCTGGCGATCGAACACCAGCGTCAGGTTCTCCACGTCGGCGACCTGCGGCACGTGGCCCGCGGCCACCAGCGCAGCCGAGCGCTCAGCCAGCGCCCGCGCGACTCGTTCCCGCTCGTGCAGCGCCCGCACCAGCACCGGGTGCGCCGCGGTCGACACTGCCGTGTGCGCGGCGTCGAGCACAGAGATCCCCAGCGGCTCGAGCACCGCGCGCAGCAGGTTCACATAGGCGGAGCCAACGGTCGCCGGGGACGAATACGCGGAACGTACGTGATCGAGGACCCGGGGGTCGGCGGCCGATCCGCTGACAGCAGCCAGTCGCTCCAGGAGTGCGCCCACGTCAGGCAGGGGCACGTCCGCCACCCGCGTCCCGTCGGGCATCGTCGACTCGATCGTGAGCCGATCGGCACCGCCCGCCCTGGAGATCCACGTGTACGCCCCTTCCGCGAAATCACTGTCGTCCGTCGCGGCCCAGAACACCGGCGCGGTCGGGATCCCGGTTTCTGCCTCGATCGCATCAGCAAGTGTGAGGGCGGACAAGGCCTTGCTCCACGTGTACACGGGACCACCAAAAAGTCCCGGTTGCTGCCCGGTCGTCACCACGATGCCCTTTCCATCGACCACCCGCGCCAGGCGATCCGCTGCTGCGCCTGACGAGGCACCCAGCGCCGGCGCGAGCGCCGCGCGCCACCCTGACGGAGCCGACGCGCGAACAGCCTCGGCGCGCTGCCGCCACTCGTCAGGCGTGCGCGGCCGGTGCGGGTACCACTCGACCGGCGCAGCGCCGGCCTGCGCAAGCCGCGACAGCGACGATCCACCGAGCTCGCCGGGAACGATCGTTACGTCGCTCACCGCACGACCTCCGGTCTACTCCGGGCGTGACGACATCGATCGAACGACGACACCATAACCGTGGCAGTGAGCAGGAAGGTCAACCATCGAGGACCGTGGAGCGTCGAAAGCGGTACGACCCAAATCTCGCCGCGCGCGCCACCCTTCGGGAGCCCGCAGTCGCGGCCCTGTCAGGACCCTTTGTGATAGGGTTCACCGCGCTGAATCGTGCCGGCGCGGTAGACCTGCTCCGCCAGCAGCAGCCGCGCCATCTCGTGGGGCAACGTCCACGGAGAGATCGACAGCACGACGGACGCGCGATCACGAACGACGGCATCGAGCCCGAAGGCGCCGCCAATGACGAAGGTCGTGTCCTCCGCCCGATCCCGGCGCTCGGTCAGCCATTTCGCAAACGCGTCGGTTGTCATGGTGCGGCCGCGTTCATCCAGTGCCACCAGGGTGCCCGTCGCGCGCTCGAGCAACCGCTGACCCTCGAGTCGCTTCACTTCATCCGCTGAGCGCGAACGCGCCGGCTCCGCCCGAACCTCGATGACTTCGAGGGGCCAGTAACGCGCTGCGCGCTTCTCGTATTCAGCGATTGCATCGCGCAACGGCCCGGCCGGCGGACGACCAACTGCAATGATGTTCAGTTTCATGCGACGCAGCGGATGAAAGCATGAAGGGCCGGGGAACTCCCCGGCCCAGCCCAGGCACGCTGCTCAAGCACTTAGCACTAGTCCAGCAACTAGCAACCAGCAACCAGCAACCAGCGCGCCGTCATCAAGCATAGATCCCGCGGAGTCTGTGAACTGTCGCCACGCGACTGATCGCCAACATGTACGACGCCGTCCGCATGTTGACCTTGTGCTGCTTCGAGAGCTCGAGGATGTCGCGGAAACTCTTGACCATGATGTCGCGGAGCCGGTCGTTGACCGTTTCCTCGCTCCAGAAGTAGCCGCCGCGGTCCTGCACCCATTCGAAGTACGAGACGGTTACCCCACCAGCGTTGGCCAGGATGTCAGGAATCACGAAAACGCCCTTCTCCTCCAGGATCGCGTCCGCGGCCGCACTGGTCGGTCCGTTGGCCCCTTCGCAGATGATCTTGGCGCGAACCTTCGCGGCATTCTTGGTGGTGATCACGTTTTCGAGCGCCGCCGGTACGAGCACATCGACGTCGAGCACGAGCAGCTCCTCGTTGGTGATCGCCTCGCCCTTGGCGTATCCCTCGAGCGTCTTGTGGTGCTTGACCCAGTTGATGACGTCGTCGACGTCCAGGCCGCCCGCGTTATAGATGCCGCCGGTGCGATCACTCACCGCTACGATCTTGCAGCCTTCCTTGCTCAGCAGCTTCGCCGTGATCGACCCGACGTTGCCGAATCCCTGCACCGCCACCGTCGTGCCCTTGATGGCCATCCCGAGATGCGCCAGCGCATCCCTGGTGACGAACATGCAGCCGCGACCGGTGGCCTCCTTGCGGCCGAGCGAGCCGCCCATTTCCACCGGCTTACCCGTGACGACGGCGGTGACCGTGTGGTTCTTGTGCATGGAGTACGTATCCATGATCCACGCCATCACACGTTCATTCGTGTTCACGTCAGGCGCCGGAACGTCCGAGTCCGGACCGAGCGTGTTGATGATGCCCGCGGTGTAACGCCGCGTCAGGCGCTCGAGCTCACCCGCGCTCATGCGCAACGGGTCGCAGATCACGCCGCCCTTGGCGCCGCCGAAGGGCACGTTGACCACGGCGCACTTCCACGTCATCCAGGCCGCCAGCGCGGTGACTTCGTCGAGTGTCACGTTCATGTCGAACCGGATGCCACCCTTGGCCGGTCCACGTGACGTGTTGTACAGGACCCGGATGCCGGTGAACACCTCGATCTCGCCATTGTCCATCATCGTGGGGCACGCGACGATGATCTGTTTTTCGGGTTTCCGGAGGACCTTGTACAAGCCGGGTTCGAGGTCGAGGAGGTCTGCCGCGCGATCGAATCGGGACATCATCCCTTCGAACGGGTTCTCCTCGTGAAGGAACCGGTCCTTGTCGGGCTTGACGATTGTATTGGTGGGGAGGCGTAGGTCGGTCATTTGAGCGCAATGAGACGTTGAGGCGCCTGTCGTTCAGCGCCTATTGATCGCGTGCTGCGCGGTGAAAACGCGATCGAGCAGTGCGGACACGTCCGCCTCGCCGACCTCGATTTCACAGCGCAGTGAAACATACCAAAGCGGTGGGCCTTCGCGAGGCCAACGCTGACCCAGCTTGACAGCGTCCTTCAGCGTACAGAGCGCGTGATCATACGCGCGTGCGTCGTGCGCAAGCCCGGTGATATCAGACGAGTCAAATGCGTGGTGGTCAGGAAAGCTCCGCATCTCCATCTCGGCGCCGGCAAGGCGCAACTGCGCCACGAGGGATTCCGGGTCCGCTATTCCCGCCACGACCAGCACGCGCGCGCCGCGCACAGCGGACAAAGGCCGCATTTCACCCGTCTGGACATTGCGCAATCCATCCATGGACAGGCTGGCTACGGCCCCTCGTCCCGTGCGCGTGAGCCCGGCAAGCTCGCGCATGAGGGCGTGTGCCGTCTCGCGCGTCGCTGCCTTACGAGTAACAATGACCAGCGAGGCGCGCCTGAGCGCTGACGGCGCCTCGCGCCATGGGCCCGCGGGCAGCAGGCGAATGGGGTCGCGCCAGCGGTCGGCGCTCACCAGGACGACGTCTTCGTTCCGTGCCAGCCGCCGGTGCTGGAACCCATCGTCGAGTATCGCGACATCACATCCCTTCCGGACAGCTTCACGAACCGCGGCCGCGCGATCGGCGTTCGCGACGACCGGAACGGACGGGTTCAGCGCGGCGTGCACGAGCGGTTCATCATCGCCATACCCGCGCATAACGATGGCGGGTCGTGCGCCACGCTTAACAAACTCCGACGCGAACCACGCGGCAGTCGGGGTTTTCCCGGTCCCGCCGACCGACAAATTACCGATGCTGACGACCGGTATTCCCCCGTCGTGAACAGGCAACAGGCGGCGGTCATACAGGGCATTTCGCACGACCGTGACGCCGCGATACGCGAGCGACACGGGTGCAAGCAGCGCGCGCGCCGCCACGGTCCAACCAGCGCTTCCGTTCCAGAGGGCCTCGACGCCGCGCCTCACGAGTCGTCCGCCAGCGAACCAAGGAGCGCTTCGAATCGAGGCTGCTCGAGCGCAGCGTCTCGCGCGTTGCCCGCCTGCACGAACTCGGCGCCGGAGTATGTCAGGGTGACGGTCGCGAATGGCTTGGGCACCAGGTGCTGATCCCACGATCGCATTCGCCACGCCCGTGAGGCCGTCACGCCGATAGCCACGATGGGTCGTCCCGTTCGCTGCGCGACGATCAGCGCGCCCGGCGCGAACACGTGTCGAGGTCCCCGCGGTCCATCAGGCGTGAAGGCGAGGGTAATGCCCTGCTCCAGGAATTGTGCGGTCTCGAGCAGGGCCCGCACGCCGCCGCGTGTCGTGGAGCCGCGTACCGTGTGATAGCCAAGTCCTTCGACAATCCGGGCGATCACTTCGCCGTCCGAGTGCCGGCTGATGAGCGCGGCCATGCCTCTGCCACGATGCACCCATGTGACGGGCAGGATCACGCCGTGCCAGAAGATGGCGATCAGCGACTCCTTCCGCTGCACGATCGCTTCGAACTCCTCAAATCCCTCGCGTCGAATGCGCCACGTCCACCCCAGGAGGCGGATGATCCAGCCGCCGACGGTGCTGACCACGGCGACGCGCATCCGCCGCAGCGGGCCCGGCGCGTCTGACGCACGTTCGTCCCGCCTCATTTCACGAGCGCCGAGACAATGTCAGCCACCCGCCCCGCCGCTCCGGGCGCGCCCAGCTTATCACGCACCATCGCGAGGTCGTGTTCCATCTGCGTCCGCTCCGGACTTCCGTGCACGAGGAGAGGACCAACCGCGTCCGCCATCGCGGCCGGAACCACGGCGGACTGCACGAACTCGCGCGCCACTTCGCGACCAGCCACGACGTTCACGAGGCCGATCCGGGGAATGCGGACGACGCGACGCGCAATCGCGTGCGTCCAGCGACTGGTCCGATACGCCACGACCAGGGGACATCCGGCCACGGCCGCCTCGAGAGTCGTCGTGCCGCTCTTGCACACGGCGGCATCCGCCGCGCGCAGTACGGTGAATGAAGACTCCGTCACCTGTCGGTACGGACAGCGATCGGCTGGCACGACGACGCCAGGCGCGGTGGCGACCACGACCTGCAACCCGCGGTGCCGCTGTTCCAGGATCGCCGCGGTGCGGACGAAGTCGTCGAGGTGCCGGTCGATCTCCTGCTGCCGGCTCCCCGGAAACAGCGCCAGGACCGGCGCTTCGGCAGACAGGCCTAACGAGGCGCGAGCGGCGGTGCGGCCCGGCATGCCAGCCACGCGGTCGAGCAACGGATGCCCCACGAACGTCGCGTCGATGCCATGGCGGCGGAGCAACTCTTCCTCGAACGGCAGGATCACCGCGGCCTTCGTGATCAGCTGCGCCATCTTCGGGAGCCGGTCGGCTCCCCAGGCCCACACCTGCGGCGTGATGTAGTAGACCACCGGCACGCCGGCTTTCTGCGCGGCCGCCGCGAGACGCAGGTTGAAGCCGGGATAGTCGATCGTCACCAGGCACTTCACCGCCCCCCCTTCCAGCCGCCTGCCTAACGTCTTCAGCAGCGCGTAGTGCCGTGGAATCGTGCGCAACACCTCCACGAACCCCATGACCGCCGTCGTGTCCGTGCGCTCCGCGACATCGACGCCCGCGGCCACCATCCGGGCGCCCCCCATGCCGGTCAGGCGCCAGTCCGGATGTCGCGCTTTCAGGGCCGCGGCGAGGCCGGCCGCGTGCAGGTCGCCGGATGTTTCCCCGGCGACGATCATCACCTCACGCACTGGAGCCGCCACCCGCGTGACTTGCCGCGAGCAACGAGCGCTCGATGTCCTGCTGGATGCGCAACGCCACGTCGAGGGCATCACGGCCATGGCGCCCGGTCACGGTGACCGCCGCGTGACCCTGCACCGCCGCCAGGAAACTCTCGAACTCCAGCCGCAGCGGCTCACCCTCGGGAGCGCTGATGGCGATCCGCTCGACAAACGCCTCGAGGGCCAGCGGTGCGCGCGCCAGTTCCCCGAAATCGAGCTCCCGGCGGAGTCGGTAAAACTCACCGTCCCCGCTCGCCAGGTCGAGCGAGAGATACCCACTCGGCTGGAAGATGCGCAGCTTGCGCATGCGCTCGCGCGACACGCGGCTGGCCGTGATGTTCGCGACCGCGCCTGACGAGAACACCAGTCGCGCGTTGGCGATGTCCACGAACGACGTGAGGATCGGCACCCCGACGGCCTGGACCTGGTCTACGTGTTCACCCACCAGCGTGAGAATCAGGTCGATGTCGTGAATCATGAGGTCGAGCACCACGGCCACGTCCGCGCCCCTCGGGCTGAACGGCGCAAGTCGGTCGCTTTCGACGAAGCGCGGCCGGTCCACGTACGACATCGCCCCGCGAATGGCGCGGTTGAAGCGCTCCACGTGGCCCGTCTGCACCAGCGCGCCCGTGCGCTCGGCGATCGACAGCAGTTCGTCCGCCTGCGCCAGCGTCGCCGTGAGCGGCTTTTCGATCAGCAGGTGCCGTCCGCGCTCGAGCGCCCTTCGCGCCACTTCGTAATGCGCCGGCGTCGGGACCACGATCGTGAGCGCGTCGCACTCCTCGACGAGCGCCGACACATCCGTGAACGCGCGCACGCCCAGCTCGCCACTGACCTGCTCCGCGCGCTCGGGGCGCGAATCGTGGAAGCCGACGAAACGCGCCCCCTCCAGGTCCTTCAGGATTCGTACGTGATGGTAGCCGAGTGCGCCCGCACCAATGACGCCGATCTTCGTTGGAGCCGTGCTCAGATGATGACCCCCCGATCGCTGCCTTCGAGGAAGCGCAGGAAATGTTCGACCTCTGGTGATCGCGGCAGCTCCAACGCTGCGCGCTCCATGGCCTGCGAGACATTCAGCTCCGACCGGAAGAACAGTCGATAGGCGCGCTTCAACTCGCGGATGACGCCTTCATCGAACCCCGCGCGCTGCAGGCCAACGCTGTTCAGCCCGTACAGCTTCACCGGATTACCCACTGCCTTGAGGAATGGCGGCACATCCTTCGCGACGCGCGAACATCCGCCGACAAACGAATGCTTGCCGATCTTCACGAACTGGTGAACCGCCACCAGCCCCGAAAGGATCGCGCGATCTTCGATGGTGACGTGCCCGGCCAGCTGCGTCCCGTTCGAGATGATGACACCATCGCCGAGGTGACAGTCGTGCGCGAGGTGCACGTACGACATGAGGAAGCAGTTCTTCCCCACGGTCGTGCGAAAGGACTGCGAGGTCCCGCGATTGATCGTGGTGTATTCACGGATCCGCGTGCCTTCACCGATCTCGACCCACGTCTCCTCGCCCTTGAACTTGAGGTCCTGGGGATCGCCGCCAAGCACCGTGCCGATGCCAACCCGAACACCTGGCGCGAGCCGGACGTTGCGCTCGAGAACCGCCCGCGCTTCGAGGATGCAGTCGTCGCCCACCTCGCACCCGTCGCCCACGATCACGCCCGGACCGACCTGCACGTTCTCCCCCAGGCGCGCCTGGTCGGAGACAATCGCCGTTGGATGGATGTTTGTCATCGATCACGCAACATGGCCGACATGTCCGCCTCGGCGACCACGCTCCCATCGACTTTCGCCACGCCGCGCATCTTGCACATTGCGCCGCGGATCTGGACCACGTCCAGCTCGAACCGGAGCTGGTCGCCCGGCCGCACCGGCTTGCGCCACTTCACGTTATCGAGGGATGTGAAATACACGACCTTGTCGCCCTGGTGCGACGTGGCCATCAGGAGCATCCCGCCCACCTGCGCCATCGCCTCGATGATCAACACGCCGGGCATGATGGCATGGCCGGGGAAATGTCCCTGGAAGAACGGCTCGTTGATCGTGACGTTCTTCAGCCCCACGACCCGCTTTCCGGCTTCGTATTCGAGGATACGGTCCACCAGCAGGAACGGATAGCGATGCGGCAAGGTCCGCATGATTTCGTCAATGCCTAACACTCGATCGACCTCCTCGGCCCGTCGTACAAGTTCTCGAACCAGTGTCACCGTACC
>DATMBT010000011.1:0-5113 GCA_035559475.1 Gemmatimonadaceae bacterium | reverse complement strand
GCGCTCGAGCAACGATACCGCCACAGCGAGCTGCAATGCCCATATCGACTCGAGGTATGTGCTGAAAAACACCCGCGTTGGCCCCAGCACGTTGTCCTCGTTAGGGTACGAGAGATACCGGTCAGCGAGCTTGCGCAGAATGGACTCGGCGAGACTCTGGTAACGCGACACGCCACCGACCCGCCAGAGCGCCGCCGCATGAACGGCTCGTTCCGCGAGCCACAGCTGGTATCCCATGACCCACCAGCGGTAGTGATCCTCACCTTCATATTCGGTCCCGCACGCTGGACAGCGATGGCGGTGAGGACTGCGCGGATCGAACTCGAGGAACGCTCCGTCGTGAGGACACCGGCCCCCGTGACGCGTCATCTTTGCCTTCTCCGCAGGCACAAAGACGTCCTCGTCAGGCAGGAGCCGATCCAGGTCCGCGGCAAGCGAGGCAGCGAGTGGGGCGAGCGGTCCCGCCACCATCGCGGCGCGATCGTCCAGCGACGGGCGGGGCGTGGTCGATGCCGACATCAGGAACCCGCGCGCGGCGAGTCCAGTCGCCATTCCCGCAGCGTCGCCATCTCCCCGCGCAGGTCCATGCGGACCATCTGCAGGCGACGAGACAACCCCTGCACGCCTCGCGCGTGATAGACCCAGGACACCGGCACCTCTCGCGCCAGTTCCGTCTGCACCGCGCGCCACGCGGCCGCGAGATCGTCCTCGGTTCCTGCGCGGTTCACTCGTACGAACATGAGTCGAGGGAAGCGGTGTGGAAGCCGGCGTAGTCGAGCGAACCTCCTGCGAGCCTGCCGTCGAACATCGAGGCAAGGTGCGATAACGAGAGGTCGCCACTGATTCCGGTGAAGAGCGCGTCGAACTCCTTCGCCGGCTTCCGCGCGAGGGACAGGAACGTCCCGAGTTCGAGTTGCCGGATCTCGAGCATGATGCCGTGGCTGCGCAGGTCCGCCTGGATCAGCTGTTCAATGGCGTTGTCGCCGCTTCCCACCGACAACATCGTGAACGCCAGTCGCTCGGTTCCGCGGCGACGCCCGCCTTCGTCGGATGCTCGCCAGCCGGCGGCATCAAGCAGCGAGTCGGCCTGCGCAGGTGTCAAACGCGCGACCGGCTGGTACCACGGGTGCGACTCACTCACCGGTCCGACCGCTGGAGCGCCAAAGCCGGCCAGCGCCACATCGATCACGCGTTGCCGGTTTATCAGTGCGTCGACTGCCTTTCGTACACGCGTGTCGTCGAACGGAGGCCGCGCGCTATTGAAGATGATCACTGTCGCGAAAGAGACGGGGTAATCGAGCACGCGCAGTGCTGGATCACGGCTCACAAGGCTGGCCATTGAGGGAGCGATGCCGGCGACGTGAAGGTCCCCGCTGACGAGTCCCGCAAACTTCGTGGTCGCCTCATCCACCACGGCGATCACGAGCCGGCGCACGCTCGCGCGGCCGCCGAGTGAATCCGGAAAGTCATCCACTCGTTCAAAGATCCAGCGCCGCCCTGGTTCGCGCCTGACGAATCGGAAGGGTCCATTGCCAGTCGGGGACGTCGCAAACGCGTGACGCCGAAACGAGCCACGCGGAACGTCCCGGAGAAGATGTTCGGGAACGATCGGCAGTTCGCTGAAGATCGGCGGGAGCCCCGGCGGCGCTGACCGCATAACGACCACCAGCGTCGAGTCATTTTCGGCGACGGCTGAGTCGACCATCGCCAGGTCGGCGACGCGGGGAAACCCGGTGGCCGGATCGCGGGCCGCATCAATGGTGAAGGCCACGTCGCGAGCCGTCGTGAGCGCACCATCATGCCACCGCAGTGCTGGAAACAGGTGCATCGTCAGGCGCCTCCGGTCCGGCGACCACTCCCAGCGCCTGGCGAAATACGGCTGGGGGACGAGCGCGGAATCGAGACGCGTCAGCGTGACGAACAGGGCGTGGCGCTGCACCTGTCTCGCCAGCGGATGAATGGTGACGAGGGGATTTGCAGACTCGAGGTCGGCGCCCGAGGCGAAGACGACGGCGTCACTGTTCGAAACCGGCCCGCACGCAGAGAACATCGCGCACGACAAGAGCACCAGCACTCGGCGCTTGACCGTCGCGCCTGCGACTGGATGCCCCTCCCCCTGTGTTGATCGGCGCCGTCGCGACATTATCACCCCGTGGCCTACCTCGCTCGTCGCGGCGTTGCCGCACTGGGACTCATCTGGCTCGTCCTTACGCTCACGTTCCTCCTGCTGCAGGCCGCGCCAGGAGACGCGGCGGACCTGCTCGTTGCGCCGGATGCGACTCCTGAAGCCGCCGTGCAGTTGCGCCAGGAACTCGGACTCGATCGTTCGCTGCCGCAACAATATGGAAGGTGGCTGGTCAACCTGCTGCGCGGGGATCTCGGGGAGAGTTTCCGGCGGCGGGAGCCCGTGCTCGGAATCCTCACGTCGGCACTCCCCGTCTCTCTGTGGCTGGGTTCGATGTCGCTGCTGCTGACGTTCGTGGTTGGCGTTGCAGTGGGTTCACTGCAAGCGGCGCGAAAGGACCGATGGATCGACCGGGTTCTCACGGGGCTGACGACGGCAGTCTACGCCGCCCCGAGTTACTGGCTCGCGCTGACGGCCGTGGCGCTGTTCACGTATGGCCTGTCGAAAATGGGAGCGCCGACCTGGTTGCGCCTGCCCGCGTTCGGCCTGACGAGTCCCGCTTCTGAAGCGACGGGCCTGAGTGTCCTCCCCGACCTGTTACGGCATTCGGTGCTTCCCATCGCCGTACTCGCCGCCGTCGGTGCTGCCGGCATTGCCCGGTACGCGCGAACCGCGGTACTCGACCTCGCGCGCAGCGAGTGGGTGAGGACGGCGCGCGCCAAGGGACTTGGACGTGGTCGCGTGATGTTCCGGCACATCCTTGCCAATGCGCTGCCGCCGCTGGTGGTGCTCCTGATGCTGGCGCTGCCGGGCGTGGTAGCGGGATCCGTTTTCGTCGAATCGATCTTCGCCTGGCCGGGGATGGGCCGCGTTATGCTCGAAGCGATCAGCGCGCGTGACTATCCCGTCGTGATGGGCGCGACGTTTTTCTATGCGGCGATTGTCGTCCTCTCCAACGCGGCGTCGGACCTGCTGCTTCACGCGGTCGATCCGCGCCGTCGCGTATGACCCGCACGGAACGCTGGGCCGGCGGATTGCTTGTGGCCCTGGTCCTCGGCGCGATCATCGTGCCAGCGATCGCACGGCAGGATCCACTCGCCATCGATGACGTGCTCGGCGCCCGCCTCGTGGGACCACTCTCGAGCGACCACGCCGGGCGATTCCACCTGCTCGGCACCGACCGATTCGGTCGTGACCTCTTCGTCCGCATGATGCTGGCGGGGCGCCTGTCGCTCGCGATCGGCGTCGTAGGGTCAGCGATCGCGGGGCTCATCGGTGTGGCAATCGGCGCCGCGGCTGGCTGGTGGCGTGGTGCCCTGGATCGCACCGCCATGGCCGTCTCCGATGCGATGCTCGCAATTCCCCGGCTGATCCTGTTACTGCTGTGCGCCGCGCTCTGGCGCCCGGGCACGACGACGGTCGTGGTGGTGCTCGCCGCCACGGGCTGGATGGGCGTCGCCCGGCTCGTGCGGGCGGAGGTCATCGGCGCCCGCGGGCAGCAGTGGTCCGACGCCGCCCAGGCGCTCGGTGGCACGCCGCTGCGCGTCCTGGTTCGCCACGTCCTGCCTAACGCACTCGGGCCGGCGATCGTGGCCACGACGCTCGGCGTCGGGAACGCGATCCTGCTCGAGAGCGGCCTGGCGTTCCTGGGCCTGGGCGTCCAGCCACCGGCGCCGAGCTGGGGGAACATGATTGCCGGTGGGCGTGACCTCATCGTGACCGCGCCGTGGGTCGCCATCGCCCCGGGCGTAGCACTCATCCTCACCGTGCTCGGGTGCACGTTGCTCGGTGACGCCTGGCGGGACCGCCTGGCCGGCGAAGTCCCTTCCGCGCTGGCCGATCGCGCCTAACGCGCGAGGATCGTGACGATGCCGCGCGGCGGCGCGGCAAAGTCCACCCGGCCGTCCTGCACTGCAACGGACCCCAGCGGCGTTTCGTCCAGGCGCGCCCGCATGGCTTCGACCAGGCCGGGAACCTGCCACCTGCCGTGAACCTCGCGGTCAAGGAGATTCACACAGCGGAGGACGAGCCATTCACCATCTTCGCTGTCCTTCACCGCGCTGAACGCCAGGCCTTCGCCTGACAACTCTGCGCCGGTTACGCTGGCAGGCGGCGCGATCGCCGTGCGCCACGTGTCTCCGCGAAGCGGCAGCAACACGTCATCGGCGAGGCGATTGATGAGCGTTGTCGTTTCCTCGGAGAACGGTCCCTGCAGCGCGAACGCGAGCCTTGCTTCGAACGGGCCAGGTGATTGGGCAGATGGCGTCGCGACCGGATACCCTGCGTGCCCCGGCCGCTCGGGCAGGTCATGACGTGACAACTCCCCGACGGCGCGAAACAAAGTCACCCACACCGCTCCATCCGCATCTACCTCGTATTCGGCCAGGCCATCGGAGAAGACGGTTGCGCCTCGCTCCTCCCTGAAGGCCGAGACGTAACGGTGGAGCGGCGCTGTAGGCGGCGGCGTTTCCCTGATGCCTGCTGAACTCACGCGGTGAATCCTTTCGCGTACGAGGGGCCCAAACGCCGCATCCGCTACCACGGACGGTGTGACGAGTCCCGTCCTCAACGCGATGCGAAGGCGCGTATCAGTTGCGTTGTTGTTTCCTGTAACGTGGACCCTCACGAATGGAGCGCCGGCGTCCAGTTGAATGACCGTTCGTATGTCCTGCCGCACGGCAGGAGCGCGTCGCGGCTCGCCTTCGGCACTCGTCAGGCGCCGCTCGGGCACGCGGATGCGCCAGTCGCAGGTGAGCTCAGCCCGGAGTGGACCGCGCGCGGTGACCTTTGACCGGACCAGTTTCGCGCGGGCGCTCACGTCCGCGATCTGGGAGCGCGTGTAGAGGTCCCCGCGTTCTCCTTCGGCTTCGATTACGATCCACTCGTCGATGACGACGCCGCTCAACCCGGTGAGGCTCAATCCATCATCGCTGGCTTGAACGCGCAGGCCATTGCCGACAATCGAACGGCCCTCGGCCGACACCGGCA
>DATMBT010000010.1:0-9078 GCA_035559475.1 Gemmatimonadaceae bacterium | reverse complement strand
GCTCTCGGTGAGGAGCTGCCTGACGAGTCGCAGCCGGCCGGCGCCCAGGGCCGCGCGAACCGCGAATTCCTGGCGTCGGGTTGCGCCCCGGGCCAGCGACAGGTGCGCTACGTTCGCGCAGGCGATGAGCATCAGCAGGAGCACGGCGCCCAGGACAACGAACAGCGGCCGACGCACGTCGCCGACCATTTCGTCGCGCAGCGGTCGCGCATCGAGCCCCCAGTTCATCGTCGCCTGGTCGTATCGATCCGGGAACGCTGACTTGAACCGTGCCGAGATCGTGGCGAGGTCCACACGGACCTGCTCCATGCTGACCGTCTCGCGGCGGCGCGCGAGGAAGCCGAGATACTGGTTCCCACGGTCCTCGCCACGGTTGTTCTCCCACGCGACCGGTATCCACAGTTCTCCGCGCTCGCGGAGGAACCCGATGGGCGCATCAGGGAAGCGAACGCTGGCCGGCATCACGCCGATGACCGTGCGCAACCTTCCGTTGACGTTGACGCCATGCCCCACGACTCCGGAATCGCCCCCGAAGCGGCGCATCCAGAGGGCATGGCTCAGCAATACGACCGGTTCCGCGCCAGGGGTGGCGTCGCCGTCGGTGAACCCACGGCCCAGCGCAGGACCAGCACCTAACAACACGAACAGGTTGGGTGACACCGCGTATCCGGAGACGCGCTCAGGTTCGCAAGCATTTGAGGCGCCGCATCCTCCGGTGAGGTTCGCCGCTGTGCGAGTCATGGCGGCGACTTCGTCGAACGTGCGGGTCTGGTCCATCACGTCCGCGAACTCCGGCGGCGCGATGGCGGTGCGGGAGATGGTCCCGCCCTGGTGGTAGCCGTTCCAGATCGCGACCACGCGATCGGTTTCGCGATAGGGCAGGGCCTTCAGCAGTACCGCGTGCACGACGCTGAAGATCGCCGTACTGGCACCAATGCCGATCGCCAGCGTGAGCACCGCGATGGTCGTGTAGAGTGGCGCGTGACGCAGCGTGCGCAGGCCGTACGCGGCATCCTGCCGGAGTTCCTGCCAGGAATCCTTGCGGGTCATCTGATCCTCGACGTCATGAGCCAGTGCGCGGCACTCGGCGCGCAATGTTGCCAGGTCACCAAAACGGCGGAGCGCGGCTTCACGGGCCGCCTCGGGTGAAAGTCCTTCGTGTTCGAGCCGGCGCACGAGCTGCTCGACATGCTCGCGTAGCTCATCGTCGACTTCCTCGTCAACGGAACGTCGCCAGAACAGGCGGGCACCGGTGCGCAGCAACTGTCGCACGCGCTCACGCGGGCCTGAGGACGCGCGCCATCGCCTTCACCATCGAATCCCACTGCGCGGACTGCGCGCGCAGCTCGGCGCGCCCCGTCGGAGTCAGCGAATAGATCCGGATCCGCTTGCCGCTGTCCGACTCGCCCCAGCCGGACTTGATCCAGCCGCGCTTCTGCATGCGATAGAGGGCCGGGTACAGCGAACCCTCCTCGATGCTGAGCGTGTCGTTCGTGGTTTCTTCAATCCACCTCGCAATCGCGTACCCGTGGCGAGGTCCCCACGACAATGTCTTGAGGACGAGGAGGTCGACCGTTCCCTGGAGGACAGTACGATTTGCGTCGGGCATCGGGATTGTTGTGAGCCGGTACCGAACGCTGGGAGGGCGTACCTAGAACGTCAAGGTATCTCTCTTGCGAGATAGCTTGAAACGAATCCAAACCTTTCGCGTCGCCGAGCTGTCGCGCGCAATTCGCCAACGGCGTCGTACGTCAACGCTCCCAGAACAGCTTGAACCACAGGGGCGCACAGGGGCGCACAGAGGAACAAAGAAAAACGTGACTGCGTGAAATTGGTGGGGGGTGCGTTGCCAGGATGATGGTGTTGTAACGGCACATGCTACCTTCGGCGCCATGACAACCAACGAAGACGCATCCGCGCAACCGCCGCGGCGTGAAAGCAGCCACAAGGACCTCATCGTCTGGCGCAAAGCAATGGATCTGGCCAACGAGTCAATGAAGCTTGCGGACATGCTCCCTCAGGACGAGAAACATATCCTTGTCCGTGAAATCGTTCGGACCGCGGTCAGGATCCCGACTAAGATCGCGCAGGGCCACGACCTGCCGGCCCGAGGATTTCTTCGACACCTCGACAACGCGCGCGGAGCGGTGTGGCGACTCCGGTCGACATTCGACCTTGCACTGATGGTCGGCTACCTGGACGAGAACAACTTGTCGGACGCGAGACTGCTGGCCGACGAAGTCGACCGCCTCCTCATGATCCTGCTCGACAAGTTGGGCGCCAGGAAATGGGAGTGACCCGGCGAGCTCCCCAAAAACATTTCACGCGGAGTACGCGGGCACTATCGCGGCGAAGTGTTCATTCGCGGTCCCTCCGCGTTCTCCGCGATCTCCGCGTGAAATGCTTTTTGGGAGCCCGGAACCAACTACACAGCGTCGGATAAGCTCGCAAAGTTGAAGTCGCGAACCCGAATCGGCGGCATCACCTGGCCCACGCGCGTCCGCTCCGAGCGCCCGATCTCCTCGATCTTGTTCAGCATGATCAGCGGGGCTTCGTTCCAGCGGAAGTTTTTCACCGCGCGCACAATCTTGCCGCCTTCGATCAGGAATGTCCCGTCGCGCGTGAGCCCGGTCATCAGGCCGCTGCGGGCGTCCAGCACATTCGTATAGAAGAAATGGGTTACCAACACACCGCGTTGGCACCCAGCAATCAGCATATCCAGCGTCTGCGTTCCGCCGGGGAACTTGAGCCCGCCCGGCGTCCCGCCGCCGAATCCACCGCCGCCGCCGCCACCACCACCGCCGCCCGTCGGTTCCTTCCCCTGCTTCTGAGCCCAGAAACGTGTGTAGCTCAGTTGCTTGAGAACTCCATTTTCCACCCACACGCGGCGCGCAAGCGGCAGCCCGTCGGCATCGAACGGCTGGGCCAGCAGGTCGGGGTCGGTGGGATCGGACAGGAGCGTTACGCGCGAGTCCACGATCTTCTCGCCGAGTTTTGTGCCCCCACCCGGCTTCGAGAACCCGCTGCGCCCTTCGTCCGCGTTCCGGGCGTTGAGCATGCCCGCAACGTTAGGCACGAGTTGGGCGACGGCCGCGGCTTCGAGCACCGCGGTGTGCATGCCGGGTTCCATCGCCACCGGGTTCCGGCTGGCCACGGCCTTCTCGGCGGCGCGGCGGCCTAACGCGGCGGCATCCAGCAGCGACCAGTCGCGCGCGGCGCCCTGCGACCACCCCGACCCCGTGCCATCGGGCGTGCGGGCGGTGACGCCAAGGCTCACGTCGGTTGACGGATGGTACGCGAACAGGCCCCGGCTGGTCGCCAGGCACGTCGCGCCGGCATTGGCCTCGAGGAAACCCGCGACGAACATGTCGCCCGCCGCCTTGCCGGCTTCGCGCGCCGAGTCCACCGCGCGCTTGACCGCTTCCGCCCGCGCCTCAGGCGTGAGCGCCGCGGTGCCATCGACGTAACCGCGAACGGTCACGTACTGTTGTGGTCCGAGTTCCGGCATCCGCTCCGGATCTTCGGGCGAAAGCCGCGCCAGACGCTCGGCCAGGTCCACCGTGCGACGGAGACTCGCGTCGTCCAGCACGTTGGTCGTGGCCGAAGCGCGACGCTTGCCAACCGTGGATGTCACGGTGAGCGAAGTGTCGGTGATGCCGCCCGACGTTGTGATCTCTGCGCCGGCAAAGCGGGTGTTGCCGCTCCACCCGGTGTTCAGGCTCACCCGCGTCTCGTCGGCCTTCGCCATCCCGAGCACCCGGTCCGTGAGCGTTTTCGCCTGGTCGCGCGTGAGGAACGGCGCGTCGGCACTCTGAAAGAGCGACTTCATCAGACGCTCCTCGCCGTGTTGACCACGTTGACCTGCTTGAAGCGCGCCGGCGGACACCCATGACTCACCGAGTTCGACTGGCCCGGCTCACCCTTGCCGTCGTTGAACGATCCACCAAGCCAATACGACGACTTCCCGCCGATCATGTCCATGGCGTTCCAGAAGTACGGCGTGTTGCTCTGGTAGGCGACGTCCCTCAGCATACCGCCGAGCTTCCCGCCCCGTATTTCGTAAAATGCCTGTCCCGAGAACGAAAAGTTGTATCGCTGGTGGTCGATCGACCACGATCCGATGTTCCTGATCAGGATGCCGCGGTCGGTCGCGGCAATGAGGTCGTTTACCGAGTGGTCCTGCTCACCCGGCAGCAGTGAGACGTTAGGCATCCGCTGGAACTGGACGCTGCTCCAGGAGTCCGCGTACGAGCAACCGTGCGACTTGTTGACACCCGTGAGCTTCTGGATCCAGGCGACCTGTTCGCGTGTCGTCTGGTAGTCCTTGAAGATTCCCTTTTCGATGATCAGCCAGGAGTCCGCCGGAACACCTTCATCGTCCCACGCGACCCGGGACACTGAACCTTCCTGCGTCCGGTCGCCCTGGATGTTCATGAACTCGGGCCCGTACTTGAGCTTTCCGATGTGCTTCTCCGGCGGGTTGATGAAGCTGGTGCCGGCGTAATTCGCCTCGTAGCCCATCGCACGATCGAGCTCGGTGGGATGGCCGATGGATTCATGGATCGTGAGCCAGAGATTCGTCGGCTCTATGATGAGGTCGTACCGTCCCGCCTCGACGGACTTCGCCGCAAGCTTCTCGGCGGCCATCGACGCCCACTTCTCGGCGTTGCCCGGCATGTTCAGCGACTCGATGTACTCCCAGCCCATGCCGCGTGGTGAGAGTTCTTCCGCGTAACTCTGGAAGTCGCCGTCCCCGATCGCGGTGGCGTTGAAGCTCGGGCCAACGCGCACAAACGTCTGCGTGACCAGCGTGCCGTCCGTGGTCGCCAGCGTCTTCACTTCGCGCAGCAACTGGAGCCCGGACGTCACGAAGCGAACCTTGGGCACTTTCAGCGCGGCCTCGTTCGTCGCCAGCAGCAGCGCGACCTTCTCTTCGATAGGGACGTCGATCGGGTCGCGTCGGATTGGCGTCATCCACGTGCCCTTCGCCGCGGGCACGGGCGCAAGTTCAACAGGACGTCGCTGAACGGTTTTCGCGGCTTTCGAGAGTCGCACGGCCTCACGCGCGGCTTTCGCCACGCCGTCTTTCGTCATTTCGCTCGTCGCGGCAAACCCCCACGAACCGTTCACCAGCGTGCGAACGCCCACGCCGTACGATTCGGAGTCCGAGACGCCGCTGATCGAGCGTTCGCGCGTGCTGATCTGCTGCCGGCGGTATCGGCCGACTCTGGCGTCTGCGTAGGACGCTCCAGCCGATTTCGCAGCATTCAACGCCTCGAGAGCGAGCTCCTCCGCCAGCGCGGTGCCCTGCGGAGGTGGCTGAACGATCTCGATCGGTTGTCCCAGCGCGCGCGAAGCCGCGACTGCGCTGGCAATGGTGGCGCTGCTGACGAGG
Source organism: Gemmatimonadaceae bacterium (assembly GCA_035559475.1). GTDB lineage: Bacteria > Gemmatimonadota > Gemmatimonadetes > Gemmatimonadales > Gemmatimonadaceae > JABWBJ01. The sequence goes on along the minus strand of DATMBT010000010.1, from coordinate 3,683 downwards.
AAGTCGCGCCGAGTGGTCATCTGGGCTCCAGGTTCGTTATTCAGGCCAAGGTGCGAGATGAATCTTGTGCCCTGCACGCCTGACGGAAACGAGCAAACAGGCCGAAACGCTGTAGCCGATGACGCTGGGACGAAGCGTCGACCACGCCTCCAACCCTTCCGCGAAACGTGTTGTCTCACTACTACTCGGTAACCGAGAGGAGAGAGAGAACGACATGAGCAGCACTTCAAGCGACGTCATTCGCGGCACGCTCGACATGCTGATCCTGAGGGTGCTCGCGAACGAGGCGGAGCACGGCTGGGGGATCTGCGAGCGAATCCAGCAGCTCTCGCAGGATGCCCTGCGCGTGCAGCAGGGATCTCTGTACGCCTCGCTGCACCGCATGACGCGGGAAGGCTGGATCCGCTCGTACTGGGGCACGACGTCGAACAATCGACAGGCGCGCTATTACGAGATCACACGCGTCGGACGCCAACAGCTCCGCATCGAAGCCGAAGAATGGACGCGCCTTTCCGCCGGCGTCGCCCTGGTCATGTCCAACGCCTGACACGAGGCTCACATGTCGCGATTCACTGACTGGACGTTCCGCCTGCGCGCGCTCTTCGGGCGCGGGTCGCTCGAACGACAGGTCGACCGGGAGTTTGCCTTCCACGTCAGCATGCAAGCCGAACAACTCGTGCGTGACGGATGGAGCGCTGAAGCCGCGGAGGCCGAGGCACGGCGGCGATTCGGGAGCGAAACGCGCGCGCGCGAGCGGGCGAGAGACTCCTGGGGCGTTGGTGTGGGATACGAGTTGGCGGCGGACATGCGACATGCCCTTCGCCAGATGCGCAGGCGTCCAGGCTTTTCAGTCCTTGCCATTGCGACGCTCGGACTCGGCATCGGTGCCACGACGGCTCTCTTTGCCGTCGTTTACGGCCTCCTCGTTCGCCCACTCCCGTTCCGGGATGAGGGGCTCAGTGTGTTCTGGAGCGCTCACAACTGGCGAGGATCCGAATACGACCACGTTCGCGAAGGATCGCTCGCGTTCGAGAATATCGCCGCCTATTCGTCGTTGGCGGAACCGTTGCGGACGGGACCCGCGGATGCTTCGAGGCTCCTCGAATACACGGTGTCGACGGCGAACCTGTTTGATGTGCTGGACGTGAAGCCAATGCTTGGTCGCGGGTTCGCACCCGGGGAAGATCGTGCCGGAGCCGAGCGCGTGGTGGTGATCAGTAACGGGCTATGGCAGGAGGAATTCGGGGGCGCGGAGGATGTCATCGGACGCCGCGTCACCATTGGCGGCCACGCCACCACAATCATTGGCGTGATGCCGCGCGGTTTCTACTTCCCGTCGCCGGAATTCCGCGCCTGGCGACCACTGATCCTCGACCCGAACGACCCCGTCTACGCCGGCAGCGGTTGGCTCGCCCTGATCGGCGCCCACAAGAAGGACGTTGGAGAGGCGGAGATGACGCAGGAACTTGCCCGCCTAACGAGGCTGCTGGGTGAGCGCTTTACGTACACCGCCGCATGGGACAAGACGAAGAACGCGTCCATGACTCCCGTCCGCGAATACCTGCTGGGGAGCGTGCGCAATCCGTTGTTGCTGCTCATGGGAGCCGTCGCGCTCCTGCTGGTGATCGCGTGCGCGAATGCGGCCGCACTGATATTGGCACGCACGACCGATCGCACCACCGAGCTGAGTGTGCGCGTCGCCCTCGGCGCCAACCATTCGCGCATCGCCCGGCAGATCGTGACCGAATCGGTTGTGATGGCGACGATTGCAGCGATCATCGGCGCGCTGGTGGCAGCGACCGGGTTCCAGACCCTCGTGGCAAGCCTTCCGGTGCAACGCGGGTTTGGCGGAACCGTTTCACTGGGCTGGCAGGCATTTGCCACGGCGTTCGCGCTCGCACTGGCAGTCGGACTCGCTGTAGCCATAGCGCCTGTTCGTCAGGTACTTCGTGGCCGCCTGGACGTTCGTGAGCGGAGTGAGGAAGGGTTGCGGCGCGGCACGCGTCGCGTGCACGCGGGCCTGATCGTCGCCCAGGTGACGCTCGCGGTCATGCTCGTCTCCGGTGCCACCTTGCTCATCCGGTCCGTTGAGCGGATCCGGTCGATCGACACCGGTTTCGATGCCAGCGGCGTCGTCACGCTCGACCTTGTCCGCGAGGCGGGTGAGGGCGGCAATGACCCATTCTACGCGATGGTACTCGAGCGAGTCGGCGCGTTGCCGGGGGTGGCCAGTGCCGGGTTTACGAACCGGCTGCCGGTGCGTGACGGCGGCTGGCAGGGCTCAGTGAACATCGAGGGTCGGACGGATCTCGGTGGTGCGCAGCGTCCCAGCACCCTCTATCGCTCGGCAACTCCCGATTACCTGGCGACGCTTGGTATCCAGGTTCGCGCCGGTCGTGGCATCGAGGGGACTGACCGGGCTGACGGAGCGCTCGTCGCGCTCGTTAGCGAGTCCTTCGCGCGCCGGATCTGGCCTGACGAGAACCCGATCGGCAAGCGCGTTTCGTTCGGCGGCACGCAGGCCCCGTGGCGCACGATTGTCGGCGTGGTGGAAGAAACGCGCATGACCAGCATCATGGGCGAGAATCCGTTGACGCTCATTGTCCCGCACGTGCAGATGCCGTGGGGACTGAACGGGGGCGCGGTGCTGGTGGTGCGGGGCACCACCAATCCGGCGTCGTTGATCACCGCGATTCGCTCGGTCGTAGCGGAGATCGACGGCACCGTCGCGATCGCGCGCACCGGAACCATGGAATCGGTCATCAACACGGCGCTGTCAGAGCCACTTCAACTGCGCTTCTTCCTCGGGCTTTTCGCTGGCCTGGCCCTGATACTGGGCGCGGTCGGTGTGTACGGAGTCGTGTCGTACGCAGTGATGCGGCGGCGCGCGGAGTTCGGGATCCGCATGGCACTCGGTGCCGCTCCTGGAAGAGTCCTCGCGCTCGTGGTGCGAACCGGCATGTTGCCCGTCTTGCTTGGCGCCGTTGTCGGAGTGGTAGCGTCGATCGGGCTCTCACGCGCCGTCAGGGGGTTTCTCTATGAAATCAGTCCCACGGACGCGCTCAGCCTGATGGCGGCAGCGTCGACAGTGCTGTTGGCCGGAGTCGTTGCGGCGGTCGTTCCAGCCTGGCGTGCGGGCTCAGTCAGCCCAGTCGAGGCGTTGCGGAGCGACTAGTCGACAATCGCGTCGAACGACCGTACAGCGTCGGGATGGGCGGTTGCCATGTCGCCGTCTCGCAGGCAATGGAGCGCTTGCATCCCGGCGCCGCGCGCCGCCTCCAGCTCTGCGATCACGTCCGAAACAAACAGCAGCTCCGCCGGAGGCAACATCATCGCGGCCGCAATGCGCTCATAACTCGCCGCTTCCCGCTTCGGGCCAACGCCGGTGTCGAAGTACTGTTCGACAAATCGCGTCAGGTCTCCGTAAGCGGTGGTGGAGAAGAGCAGCTGTTGCGCCAGCACACTGCCTGACGAGTAGATCGCGATGGCCAGCCCTGCCTCTCGCCAGCGCGAGAGCGCCGGCGGCACGTCCGGGTAGACGCTGCCGCGCAAGGAGCCATCGGCATAGCCGCCCTTCCAGATCAGTCCCTGAAGGAGCTTGAGCCCCGGCGATTTCCGGTCCTGTCGCATCAGCCACCGCGCGTATCCCGTGACCCAGTGCGTCGCATCTCGCGGCGGTGGAT
>DATMBT010000009.1:0-2790 GCA_035559475.1 Gemmatimonadaceae bacterium | reverse complement strand
TCACGGTGGTTCGCGGTCGCAACCGGGCGACTGGTTTCCTGGCCGACGCCGAGGGCATGGTCATCACGTCGTCGGCAGCGGTTGGCGGGGCGCCCGCGGTTGATGTCTTCTTCGATGGATCCCGGCGGGTCCAGGGTCGTGTGGTGCTGGTAGACTCGACGCGAGGCCTGGCTGCGATCCTGGTGCACACCCGGCACTGTCCTTCCACCTGCAATCCCATTTCGCTCGCTCCGGATCGGGTTCAGTTCAAGGCGGGTGACTCGGTCATGGCGATTACCGGCCCGACACTGGGCTCCACCGGTTCGCGGCCGAAGGGCGCGTTGGCGAACGCCACGGCCCAGCGCCTCACCGCGTCGTTAGGCCTCGCGGAGTCGGGGACGGGAGCACCGGTCTTCCTGCCCGACGGCAACGTCATCGCCGTGGCACGTGGTTCGGGACGCACGGCCACGCTGGTGCCGGCGTCCGTGGCGCGCGCGTTCCTGCGCGAGGCGCAGTCGGAGCGGAGTTCGAAGAGCCTGCAGGCCGTCGATTCGTTGTTGCCATCGTGGCCGTCGCGCCCCGTTGCGGCGGACGAAATTGCCGCCGGCATCCGGCGGACCTCACAGGACCTGGATGCCTTCCGTGTTCGCGTCGCGCGCGCGCCGTTCGAGGCGCTGGTGATGACGCCGCAATTCCTGGCCTGGCGCAAGGCCGAAGCGGACACGCTGCGGAAGTACTTCAATCCCGGGGCGGCGACCACGACCTACTGTGATGGAAGCGGGCCGTGTGATCCGATCGAAGGTTGGCCGAGTATCGGCGACTATCTCGGCGAGCGGCGGGGTGTCGTGGTGATCCAGGTGGCGCCGTCGGTGCTTCCCCCGCCATACCGCGGCGAACATACCAAGCCGGACATGAATCGCCGGCAGCCGTTCACCCGGATGGAGCTGATGCGCGGGAACGTCCTGATCACGCCGATCGAGACCAACCGCATTTATTCGGTGATCAACCCGGGTGAATATCCCAACACGCAGTGGGAATTCCTCTACTCGGGCCTCTACGTCTACAATCCGGCTGACCTGCTCCAACCGGGCAACCTGGAACTGCGGGTCTATTACGGCGGTCGCGACAACGTGAAGCTTCCCATTCCCAACTCGATCGTCGAGGGGATCAGGCGCGACCTGGCCTCAGTCGTGCGTTAGGCAGAACGTCGAAACAGGATTCCGTTAAACCTCAGGGGCTCCGAAAAAAGCATTGAACGCAGAGACCGCAGAGGCTTCGCTGAGGGGATCAAACTCCGTTAGGAGTCCTCTGCGATACCTCGGCGCACTCTGCGTTCAGAATGTCCTGTTTCCAGCGATCGTGTTTCTGCTCGCGGCTCTCCCGCTGGAAGCGCAAAACGTCAGCGTGCGCGGATTTTCCGGCCCCGCGCTCCAGCAGCAGCGCGCCGTTGAAACGGAACTGGCAAAGCGCCTGAGTCGCGATAGCACCGGCGCGTTCTTCAGGTACTTCACCGCCGAGCCGCACCCCGCCGGCTCCGCGCGTAACAAACATCTCGCTGAGTGGCTGGGCGAGCGATATCGCGCGTATGGTCTCGAGGACGTGAAGCTGCATCGGTACGACGTCCTTCTCCCCTGGCCGAAGCAGGTATCGGTGACGATGACGGCGCCGGTGCATTACGAGGCGTCGTTGCGCGAGGACGTGGTTGACGCCGATCCCGATACGAAGCTCGATCCCGGGCCGACGTATTTCGGAATGACTGCCTCGGGCGATGTGAGCGGTGAGCTGGTGTACGCGAGCAGCGGCAATCCGTCGGATTACGACTGGCTGGCGTCGCAGGGCATCGATGTGCGCGGAAAGATCGCGCTCGTTCGTTACTCGGTGCCATACAGTTATCGCGGCTACAAGGCGCAAGTGGCGCAGCAGCGCGGCGTGAAGGCGCTCCTCATCTACTCCGATCCGCAGGAAGACGGCTATCGGAAGGGACTGACGTTTCCCAACGGGCCGTATGGACCCGAGAGCCACATTCAGCGTGGCGCGCTGACCTACGACTTCATTGTTCCGGGCGACCCACTGACACCAGGATGGGCGTCGGTTGACGGTGCCCGCCGCATAACGAGTGCCGACGCGCGGAGCGTCCCTTCGGTGATCGCGGTGCCCATGTCCTGGCGCGACGCGAAGCCGCTGCTGGAGGTTTTGACCGGCCCGGTGGCGCCCACGACGTGGCAGGGCGCGTTGCCGTTCACCTATCGCGTTGGCCCGGGGCCGGCCACTGTCCGCGTGAACGTCCAGATGGACGACTCCACACGTTCCATCTGGGTGGTGGAAGGTCGGATTCGGGGCACCGAGGAGCCGGATAAATACGTCGTGCTCGGCAATCATCGCGATGCCTGGGTGTTTGGCGCGGTAGATCCGAGCAGTGGCTCCGCCACGCAGCTCGAGCTCGCACGTGTGCTGGGCGCGCTGGCGCGCGAAGGCAAGCGCCCGAAGCGATCCATCGTGTTTGCCAGCTGGGACGCCGAAGAGTGGCACCTCACGGGATCGACCGAGTGGGGCGAGCAGTTCGAGGATCACCTCAAGCGGAACGCGATCGCCTACCTGAACGTGGACGGCTCCACCAGCGGCTCGGAATTCTCGGCGGGCACGGTCGGCAGCCTCAATCGTTTCGTGGTGGAGACGGTGCGCGACGTTCGCGACCCGTCGAGCGACCGGAGCGTGCTCGAGGCCTGGGGCGCCGCGTTAGGTGCGGAGCGCGAACGCATGATCGGCGGCGGCGCATCGGGCGCGTCGGGACAGCGGCCCATCGACTACCCG
>DATMBT010000008.1:0-4795 GCA_035559475.1 Gemmatimonadaceae bacterium | reverse complement strand
CCAAAGACCAAAGGCCAAAAACCAAAGCGGTCATTTCAATACCCTTTGGTCTTTGGTCTTTGGACTTCGCCTTAGCGGTGCGACGCATTCTTGTAGAACGGGACCTTCGCCACCTTCGCCGGCACCCGCTTGCCGCGGATGTCGAGCTCGAACGCCGAACCTTCCGCGGTGGACGCGACAGGCAGATAACACGTGCCGATCGGGATATTGAGCGTGGGGCTCATGGTCCCGCTGCACACCACGCCGGATTCGGCGCCGTTACACCAGACCGGGTATCCGTGCCTCGGGAACACCTTCTCCGATGACGTGAACCCCACGAGCTTGCGGGTCACGCCTTCGGCCTTCTGCCTGACGAGTGCGTCGCGACCGGTGAAGTCCCCCTTGGGGAGCTTGACGATCCAGCCCAGGTTCGCCTCGAGGGGCGTCACCGTGTCGTCGATGTCATTCCCGTACAGCGCCATGCCCATCTCGAGCCGCAGCGAGTCGCGGGCGCCCAATCCGGCCGGTGTCACGCGACCGTCCGCGGTCAGCGCCTTCCAGATCGTCGGGGCGTGCGCGTTCGGGAAATAGAGCTCGAACCCGTCCTCGCCGGTGTAGCCGGTGCGCGAGATGGTGACGCCGGGCACGCCGGCGACGGAGCCCGTCGTGAAGTGGTAATACTGGATCGGCTCCAGGTCGGTGTCGGTGAACGGCTGGAGGACCTGCTGGGCCATCGGGCCCTGCAGCGCGAGGAGCGCGGTCTCGTCGCTCGCGTCGGTCATCACGCAGTCGAAGCCGGCCACGTTAGGCAGGATGTGCGCCCAGTCCTTGGCCGCGTTCGACGCGTTCACGACGAGCATCACATGGTCGGCGCCCCGGTACACGAGGCAGTCATCCACGAACGTCCCACGATCGTTCAGGAACGACGAGTACTGGACCTGGCCGACCGACAGCGCGGCGGCGTTGTTCGTCGTGACCCGGTTGACGAAGTCGATCGCCCCGGGGCCCTTCACGAGGAACTCGCCCATGTGCGAGACGTCAAACAGGCCGGCGCGTTCCCGGACAGCCTTGTGTTCAGCCGTGATGCCGGTGGGGTACTGCACCGGCATCTCGTAGCCGGCGAACGGGACAATCTTCCCGCCCAATGCGACGTGGATGTCGTAGAGGGGAGTGCGCTTCAGGGATGCGTCGGTGGTCATCGCCGGAGTGTCGGAGGGGTCGACCCGTCAAAACGGGCTTGGAATATGCCACTCCGGCAGACCCGATAGAACCCCGCGAGCTTCTCAGCTACACGATGCCGTCCTGGAGCTCCCTCAACGCAGCCTCGACCTCGGCGGGGTGCTCCGCCGGACTCACCTTGTCGAAGACGCGGGCGACTTTCCCAGCTGGATCAATGATCGCCGTGGAACGAACGACTCCCAGGAATTCCTTACCCATGAACTTCTTTGGCTGCCACACGCCGTACGCCTCGGCGATCGCGTGGTCCTTGTCCGCGAGGAGCGTGAAGGGCAGCTCGTACTTCTCCTTGAACTTCGCCTGTTTCTCTGGCGTGTCCGGACTGGAACCAAGGATGACTGAGTTGAGTCTCCCGAACCGGGAGAAAGCGTCGCGGAACCCCGACGCTTCGAGGGTTCAACCAGGGGTGTCGGCCTTCGGGAAGAAGTAGAGAACCACCCACTTTCCGCGATAGTCGCGGAGCGAGACCTCATTCCCTTCGTCCGTCTCGACGGTGAAGTCAGGTGCTGCCACGCCCTCTGCGATCATGCGAGCGATTCTCCCCCCATCAGGACAGCCATGATGGCCTTCTGGATGTGCAACCGGTTTTCGGCCTCATCCCACACGCGGCTCTGCGGGCCATCGATCACTTCGGCGGTAACCTCCTCGCCGCGGTGCGCCGGGAGGCAGTGCAGGAAGATGGCTTCGGGCGCTGCGTGTCGCATGAGTGCAGCGTCAACCCTGTAGTCACTGAATACCTTGCTCCGCGCTTCGTGTTCGCTTTCCTGGCCCATTGATGCCCATACGTCGGTGTTCACCACGTGCGCACTGCGCACCGCTTCAACCGGATCACGCATGAGCCTGACGTTGCCGTCTCTCCTGGCACGCTCGAGCAGCGCGGGATCGGGATCGTAGCCCTCGGGACACGCGAGGCGGAGCTCGAAACCCAGGCGCCAGGCGGCATCGATCCACGAGTTCGCCATGTTGTTCCCGTCGCCGATCCACGCGACGATCCTGCCCTCGTGACCACCAAACGCCTGTCGCATGGTCAGGACGTCGGCAAGCACCTGGCATGGGTGCTGGAGGTCGGTGAGACCGTTGATGACCGGAACCGTCGCGTGCGCAGCCAGGGCCTCGACGTCGCTGTGCGCGAACGTGCGAATCATGATGCCCTGCACATAACGAGAGAGCACCCGCGCGGTGTCCTCGATCGGCTCACCGCGACCCAGTTGCGCGTCATTCGGCGACAGGAACAGCGCGTGCCCGCCGAGCTGGAAGCAGCCAACCTCGAACGACACACGCGTCCTGGTCGACGATTTCAGGAAGATCATCCCCAGCGACCGTCCCTTCAGCGGACGCGACGCGTATTTGCCGGCGCGCATGGATTCGGCGAGCGCCAACAGCTTGTGGAGCTCGGCCGTGCTGAAGTCGGGGATGGAGAGAAAGTGGCGCATGGAAAGAAAGTCCAAGTCCGAAAGTCTAAGACCAAAGTGTGGCGATCAACACTTTGGTCTTTGGTCTTTGAACTTCGACCTGCCGTTCAAAGGATGTACTTCCGGAGGTCTTCGTCTTCGAGGATCGTCTTGAGCCGCAACTGAACGAGCGCGCGGTTCACCGTCACCTTCTCGATCGACTTGTCAGGCAGGGTATAGAGTACGTCCTCGAGCAAGGTCGTCATCACGGTGTGCAGGCGGCGGGCGCCGATGTTCTCCATGCGCTGGTTGGCGATGGCCGCGATGCGCGCCACTTCCGCGACGCCATCGGTGGTGAACTCCAACTCGGCACCCTCTGAGGCGATGAGCGCGGCGTACTGCTTGGTGAGGGCGTTCTCCGGCTCCGTCATGATCCGTACGAAGTCTTCCTCGGTCAGCGGCTTGAGCTCCACGCGGATCGGGAAGCGGCCCTGCATTTCCGGGATCAGGTCACTCGGCTTCGACACGTGAAATGCGCCGGCGGCGATGAAGAGCACGTGGTCGGTCTTCACCATGCCGTGTTTCGTCTGCACGTTCGAACCTTCGACGATCGGCAGCAGGTCGCGCTGCACACCTTCGCGCGAGACGTCAGGTCCTGATCCTTCCGACCGCGCGCCGGCAATCTTGTCGATCTCGTCGAGGAAGATGATCCCGAGGCGCTCAACCCGCTCGAGTGCGTCCGACGTGACGTCCTCGTGGTCGATCAGCTTGTCGAATTCCTGCTCGAGCAGGATCCGGCGGGCCTCGGTGACCTTCACCGTGCGCTTCTTGTTGCGGCGCGGGAGCATGTCGCGCAGCATCTCGCTGAAGTTCTCCATGCCTTCCGGTGCGCCCTGCGGCGTCATCATCTCGAGCATGGGCGACGTCGTTTGCGTGACCTCGATCTCGACCTCGCGCTGCTCGAGCTGCCCGTCACGGAGAAGCTGGCGCAGCTTGTCGCGCGTGCGCTGGTACCGCTCGCGCGCGGCGGCGGAATCCCGGTCCTGCTGGACGTCGCCCGTCGGTGAGACGACAAAGACACCACCAGTGGACGGTGTCGGGGTCGTGGCTTCCTGTGGAACGGGGATGGGTGCCTTCGCGTCGCCAGGCACGGGAAGCAGCAGGTCGAGCAGGCGATCCTCGACGCGCTCCTGCGCGAGGTCCTCTACCTCCGTCTCGCGCTCGGTGCGCACCATGTCGATGGCACTCTCGACGAGGTCACGCACCATGCCCTCGACGTCGCGACCCACGTAGCCGACCTCGGTGAACTTCGAGGCCTCGACCTTCACGAACGGCGCGCCGGCGAGCCGCGCCAGGCGCCGGGCGATTTCGGTTTTTCCCACACCGGTGGGACCGATGAGGATGATGTTGTTCGGTGAGATCTCGTCGCGAATCGACTCCGGCGCGCGCTGCCGCCGCCACCGGTTGCGGAGCGCGATGGCCACCGCCTTCTTCGCATCGTTCTGGCCGACGATGTAGCGATCGAGCTCCGCGACGATCTGACGGGGTGTCAGGTCGGCGAGTCGGGCGAGGGCTTGTTCGGTGCGGTTCGTTGACATCGGATGGCAGAAGGCGGATGGCGGATCTCGGAAAACTGCCTTCCGATCAGGCCTCGAGAATCGTTATGCGGTTGTTCGAATAGATGCAGATCTCACTCGAGATCTCGAGGGAGCGCCTGACGATTTCGCCGGGCGGCATCGATGTGTTCGCAAGCAGGGCACGCGCCGCCGCGAGCGCGTAGGGACCACCAGACCCGATCGCGAGCACCCCGTCATCGGGCTCGATGATATCGCCGGTGCCCGACAGGATGAAGCTGTTCTCCCGGTCGGTGACCGCGAGGAGCGCCTCGAGCCGTCGCAGCACGCGATCGCTGCGCCAGTCCTTGGCCAGTTCCACCGCGGCGCGGCGCAGGTTGTCCGGGAAGCGCTCGATCTTCTCCTCGAACTTCTGGAACAACGTCAGGCCATCGGCGGCGCTGCCGGCAAAACCGGCGAGGAGACGGCCGTTCGCCAGCGTCCGCACTTTCGTCGCGGTCGCCTTCATCACGGTTTCGCCAACCGTGACCTGGCCGTCACCGCCGAGCGCGACTTTACCGTCGCGTCGAACGCTGAGGATGGTGGTGGAGCGGATGCGGTGTGTGCCCATAGGGG
>DATMBT010000007.1:0-16933 GCA_035559475.1 Gemmatimonadaceae bacterium | reverse complement strand
CATCGACTCAGCGAAAGCTCGCCGTGAGAATCATGCCGTTCAACCGCCAACCAGCTCCAGTACGAGCAGCCAGTTCAAGCACCTAGCACTAACAACTCAACGGGCTTTGATTGGCGTCCCATGACTTCGCCTCAAACCGGCACCCTTCCCCGGCGCATCGGCCTCTGGAGCGCCATGGCCGTCGTCATCGGGTCGACGATTGGCTCAGGCATCTTCCGATCTCCAGCCGGAATCGCCGACCGGATCCCAGGTCCGCTCCCTCTGCTCGCCATCTGGATACTCGGCGGCGTCTTTGCCCTTTGCGGCGCTCTTACGCTGGCCGAACTGGCGAGCGAAGTCCCGGCGACCGGCGGGTTCTACGCGTTTCTTCGCGAAGGGTGGGGGAGGCTTCCTGCGTTCCTCTTTGGTTGGGGGCAACTCACCATTGTTCGCGCGGCCGCACTTGGCGCCATCGCGATCACCTTCGCCGAGTATTTCATCCGGGTCATCGGCTTTGACCCCAGCGTCCACCCGTACGATGACTATGCGCAATTCATAGGCGCCCTGGCAATCGCCGTGACGGCGACGTTCAACATCGTTGGGGTGCGGTGGGGTTCAGCCGTCATCAACCTCACTACCATCGCAAAGTTCGGTGGACTGGCTTTCATCGTGGTGCTGGCGCTTGCCGTGGGTTGGCCGCAAACTGGCGGCCATTTCACGCCGCTGGTTCCTGAGGGCAGCGTACAGGGGGGCGCGTTCGGACTCGCGTTGGTGTCGGTGTTGTGGGCGTATGACGGCTGGGCCGACGTCACGTACGTCGCCGGCGAAGTGACCGAACCACGTAAGAACCTGCCTCGCGCGATCATCGGCGGCACGGTGGCCGTGATGGCGATTTATGTGCTGGCGAACATCGGCTACATGGCGGTCCTACCAATAGAGGAAATCCGAACCTCGAGGCTCGTCGCTGCGGATGTGGCGGAAAAGATCATCGGACGGCCCGGGGTGATTTTCGTCTCCACCACCGTCATGATCTCGACCTTTGGCACGCTGAGCGCGGTCTTGCTGACCAGCCCCCGGGTCCTGTTCGCGATGGCGGACGACGGGATGCTTTTTGCGCCAATCGCCAAGGTCCACCCCAAGTGGCAGACGCCCTACATGGCGATTGGGCTGGTGGCGACGCTTGGACTCATCTTCGTGCTGCTGCTGCGGTTCGAGAAGCTCGCCGACACGTTTGTCATCGCGATGATCCCGTTCTACGCGCTCGGCGTGGCCGCGGTCTACCGCCTTCGCCGCCGGCCTGGGTACTCGCCCTCGTTCCGGACGCCCGGTTACCCGGTCGTACCGGCGCTCTTCATCGCGTCCGTCGCCTACTTGTTACTGAATGCGCTCCTGGATGAAGGGAGTCGCATATGGGCGATCGGTATCTTCGCCGTGCTTCTGGCTGGAATCCCGGTTTTTCACCTGACCGTCGGAAAGGCAGGGAGTAGCAGGCAGGGAGGGTGAGTAGGGGCTAACTCTGCTCACAACGCCCTACGGTTTCTCTCTGTTTTCTGGATTGACAGGCGGGCTGGACCGAAGCACCATCTCTCCGCTCTCGGCGCACCGTTTTTTCCGAGCCGAGCACCCACTTCACAACACAGGGACAAGCCGTATGAAACTCCCGCGTCAACTCCTGGTGGGCGTCGCGTTGGCGGCGTTCATGGCAGGAAGTGTCAGCGCGCTCGCAGGGGCGCAAGGCGTCACGACTGGCGCCATCGGTGGCAAGGTGACCGACGAGGCGGATGCCGCACTTGCAGGCGTAAACATCACCGCAGTGAATCGCGCGAACGGTTTTTCGAGCAGCGTGAATTCGCGCGCGGATGGCCGCTACCTCATTCCAAACCTCGAGGTGGGCGTCTATGACCTGACGTTCCGCCGCGTTGGCTTCGACCCCATTCGTCGTCGTGATCTCGTCGTTGCATTGAGCCAGGTGCTCAAGCAGGACGTGCAGCTCTCCGCACGCGCGACTGAACTCAGCGGCGTGACGATCGTCGCGGCGACTACGACCGAGACCTTTACGCCGACGAACACCAGCGTGAAGACCATCGTCACGGACACGACGCTGCAACGCCTGCCGTCGCTGAGCCGGAATATCATCGACATGGTTCGCGTGTCGCCGCAGGTATCGACCTCCGGCGCCGGTTACTCCGCGGGCGGCATGTCGAACCGCATGAACAACGTGCAGATCGATGGCGCCACGGAGCGCGACGTCTTCGGACTTGGCGCAACCGGCACGCCGGGCGCTGAGACGAACTCGCGTTCGGTTTCGCTCGAAGCGGTGAAGGAGTTGCAGGTCCTGCTCGCGCCGTTTGACGTCCGGCAGGGCAACTTCGGCGGCCTGCTCGTCAACGCCGTCACCAAGGGCGGGACGAACGACATGCACGGTTCGGTCTACGGTTACTACCGGGACCAGGACTACGGCCGCAACGTGCCGCAGCTTCGCGCAACTCCGTTTGATCGCACGCAGTACGGCTTCAGCTTCGGCGGCCCGATCATCAAGGACAAGTTGCACTTTTTCGTCGCACCGGAGTGGCAGAGCGAGAACACTCCAGTCAGTGGCACCTACCTGGGCCAGCCGGCGGAACTGACGCCGGTTTTCCCCATCAAGGATGCGGACCTGACGCGCTTCGAGCAGCTCATGGCGGCGAAGGGAATGCCGGACTTCGGGACGCCCGGATACGCGAACATCCCGAACCCGCTGCTCAACATGTTTGCGCGTCTGGACTACCAGATCAACGATGTACACCGCTCGGTCCTGCGGTACAACTACAGCGAAGGTGAGCGTCTCCGTCAGCAGAACAATCGTGGTGCGACGGCGGCGGTCTACAGCGGGAACTTCCACACGTTCGACACCTGGAAGATCGCGCCGGTGTTCCAGCTCTTCTCGGTGTTCAAGGGTGGTACTTCCAACGAGTTGTTCGTTGGCTACAACCGTGCGCGGAACCGCCGCACGCCCGAGTCGCCGTATCCGCAGATCACGGTGTCGGGCCTGACGACGACGACCGGCGGAACGAACGGCTCCATCATCGCCGGCGCCGACCAGTTCTCCCAGGGGAATGAGCTCGACACCGACACGTACGAGCTGACGGACAACTACAACTTCCAGCGCGGCAACCACACGCTCACGCTGGGAACGCGCAATGAATACGTCGACCTGCGCAATCTCTTCAACCAGAGTTCGTACGGTGTCTGGGCGTTCAAAGGCTTGGACAGCCTTGCTGCGGGCAATGCCAGCAGCTACCGCCGGGCGTTCATCCTCAAGGACGGCGGCAACGTCTACTTCCGCGCGCTGCAGAGCGCGTGGTACGTGCAGGACCAGTGGCAGGTCAGCCCGAACTTCGCGATGACTCTCGGCTTCCGCGCCGACATCTCGAAGTTCCTGGACGACGTCCAGCATAACGCGGCAATCGACAGCGCATACGGCCGGAGCACCAGCGACGTCCCGAAGAGCGCCGTCCAGTTTTCGCCGCGTGTCGGTTTCAACTGGGACCTGAACGGCGACCAGCAACAACAGATCCGCGGCGGTATCGGCCTGTTTGTCGGCACGCCGCCGTACGTGTGGCTTGAGAACGCCTACGTGAACTCGGGGAACATCATCACCTTCCTCAATTGCGGCGCTGCTCCCACGCGTGCCCCGACGTTCAACATCGACGTCGACGCCAACCAGACATGCTCTGGCGGTGCCGGCAGCAAGCCGATTGGTGACGTCAGCTTCCTCGACAAGGACCTGCTGTTCCCGCAGCCGATGCGCGCGTCACTCAGCTACGACCGCGCCCTGCCGCGTGACCTGGTCTTCTCGGTCGAAGGCCTGTACTCGAAGACGCTGAACCAGTTCTTCTTTGTCAACCGGAACCTGGCTGGCATCACAGGCTACGACCGGCATGGTCGCGCGATCTATGCCGACTCCATCCGCACGAACGCGGCCACGTTCACGAGACTGCCGGCTTCGGTCCTTGCCAACGGCGGCATTGCGCGTTTCTCCACCGCGATCGATGTCGAGAACCAGAGCAAGGACAACGCCTGGAGCCTGACGACGTCGCTCCGCAAGCGCTACTCGAACAACTGGGAAGCGCAGGTAGCGTATACGCACGCCCGTGCCCGTGACGTCCAGAGCTTCGGGTCGAGCACACACATCTCGAACTGGCAGTTCGGTCGCACTCTGTCGGGCGACCAGCTGAGCGCTTTCCGTGGCATTTCGCTTTTCGACCAGACACACAAGCTCACGGGCACCGGCACGTACACGAAGCAGTGGACGCCGGGCTGGAGCACCGACTTCACGGCCACGTATACCGGCGTCTCCGGCTCGCCGCATGACTATGTCTATGCGTCGACGTCCGCCGCGAACGGTGACATGAACGGCGACGGCAAGAACGGCAATGACCTGATCTACGTGCCGCGCAGCGCGTACAACACGACCGAGATCCAGTTCCGTGCGGTGACGAACGGCGCCACGGTCGCACAGCAGCAGGCGGCGTTCGAGAAGTACATCCAGAACTCGCCGTGCCTGAGTTCGCAGCGCGGCCAGATCATGTCGCGCAACTCGTGCAAGCAGCCGTTCCTGAACCAGATGGACCTGGCCATCCGCCAGACCATCCCATCGGTTCGCGGCCAGCGTCTGTCGCTGCAGGCCGACATCACGAACTTCGGTAACCTGATCAACAAGAACTGGGGCCAGCAGCGCGTCACCGAGGCGAGCTCCAACTCCAACGTGCCGATCCTGACGCATGTCGGCATGACGAACAGCAACCCGACGGTCGCGATCCCGATCGTGCAGTTCAACGTGAACCAGAAGGAATACATCGTCGGCAACTTCGCGTCGAACTTCTGGAGGTTCCAGCTGTCGGCGAGGTACTCGTTCTAAGAGGGTCGAGGGTCGAGGGTCGAGGGTCGAGGGAAGGTATGGACGGCCCGCCTAACGGCGGGCCGTCCTTTTTCATGCACCACCAAACACAAAGGCGTCCGCGTTGTTGCGGACGCCCATCCATCCCTCGACCCCCGACCCTCGACCCTCGACCCTAGAACACCGAAAACTTCAGATACTTCCTCGGGTTCGCCTTGAAATCGATCATCAGCGAGTCCACGCGCATGGCGATCCGGCGGATGTCGTCATAGAGGGCGGGATCGTTCAGGAGCTTCGCCAGCGAGCCGTTCCCGCTGTCGACCTTGACGATCAGTGCGTTGAATCGCGCGGATGCGGTCTTCAACTCCCCCGTGAGCAGCTGCATTCCTTCCGCGGACGACTGCAGCGCACGCACCGTGGAGTCCACGCGCGCCGAATCGATGGCGCTGAGGCTGCGACGTAACGTGACGAGCGTGGATTGCAGCTCGCGCGACTGAATCTCGGCGACCTGGCTGAAGGTCCCCAGGGTTCGGTTCAGTGTCACGGCGGTACGACGCATTTCCGCGATGCCACCCGAGTCCACGAATTGCGATTTCAAGGTGAGCATCATGATGCTGAGGGCGCCGGTCAACGTGTCCGCGCGCGAGAGGATGGCCTGAAGTCCCGCCGCCGGGATCCCGACGGGAATGGTGTCTCCCGGCGCGTAGCTGACTTCGTTGGGCGCTGACGGCGTGAAGGCGATCGCCTGGTCGCCAAAGAACCCGTTAGGCACGATGGTCGCCACCGAGCCGAGCGGCACCGAATGCTCTTTCCGGATCCTGTATGTGATCAGCAGCGTTCCGCGGGGGTCCAGATCCACCTTGTCCACGGTCCCGATCGTGACGCCGACCAGCCACACCGGCGCGCCCTGCTTGATCCCGGCGCCCCAGAGGAAGCGCGAGTGCAGCAGGTAGCCGCGGTTCAGTCCCCCGCGCACCAGCCAGATCGACGTCAGGGCAAGAATGATGATGGCTACGGTGGTGAACAGCCCGACCAGTACTTCGTCACGACGTCTCATCCCTGGAGCCTCGGTGCAAAGAGGGCGGCGATGAAGGCGTCGAGGACGAGGATCGCCACCGAGGTCATGACCACGGCGCGGGCGGTCGAGCGGCCGACCCCCTCGGCCCCGACGTCGGCGACGTATCCCTCATAGGAGCAGAAGAACGCAATGGCCCCGCCGAAGATGGTCGCCTTCAGGAGCGAATAGAAAATCTGGAACAGGTTGAACGCGATCCGCAATCCGGACTGGAAGTCGGCCCAGGTCACGTCAGTCGCAAAGATCGCCGTGAAAAACGCCACGGTGACCCCCACGAAATTCATGAAGATCACGAGCAGCGGCAGCATCAGGGTTGCGGCGATCAGCCGGGGCACGATGAGGTACGCCATCGGGTCGTACGCCAGCGTCTCGAGCGCGTCGATCTGCTCCGTCACGCGCATGGTCCCGATTTCAGCCGTCATTCGCGCGCCCACGCGTCCCGTGAGCACCAATCCGGTCAGGAGCGGACCCAGTTCCAGCACGATCGACTGGCGCACGATCAGGCCGACGACGGAGAGCTGAACGCCCGGAAACAATTGATACCGTGTCTGCAGCGCGATGACCGAGCCGATGAACGCGGCCACGATGCTGATCAGAACGAACGAGTCCACGCCGATGGTTCGCATCTGGTGCGCAACCAGCGGAAACCAGGTGCGTGGCTCGCGCCAGAGCGAAACCGATGCGTGATACAGGAAATACGCCCGCTTGCCGATTCCGGCAAAAATCAGGATACCGAGGTTGGCCATGCGGCGCAGGAACCGGATTCCCGTGCGCTGCATGACCGGATACTCAACCGTCGCCTTGCGATCGAATGCCGGGTTCACGTACGCACTCTCGCCAGGAGCACCAGCCCGCCGAGTGCGAAAACGGTGTTGGGGAGCCAGGCGGCGAGGTCCGGATTGAGCACGTCCTCAGCGCCAATGGCCCTCGTCAACTGGATCAGGATGAGGAACGTGACGGTGACGCCGAGGCTCAAGCCGATGCCCCACGCGGCGCCGCCGCGTTGTGTGCTGGTCGCCAACGGCGCGCCGAAAATCGCGATGATGATGCACGTGACCGGAATGGCGAGCTTCAGCGCGCGATCGACCTTGATGGCATTCACGTCGCTGCCGGAGCGTTCGAGCGCGCGAATGTACCGGCCCAGTTCCCGGTATCGCATGTCCTTCGGCGCCTTGGGTGAAGCCATGAGTTGGGTCGGGGTCTCGCGGAAGTAACGGTCTCGCAGGGAGTCGAACCTGATGGACAGGTCGGGTCGCTGTCCAGACATCACGTGCATCGTTCCGTCCAACAGGAGCCAGCTTCCGGTGGTCGGGTTCCAGCGGGCGCGTTGGGCGGTGGCGATGTACGTAGGGTACGAGCTGTCTCCCTCGAGCCCACGACGCTCGACCTGGATGGCCTCCACGCCTCCGGTGGCCACCTGGAGTTGCTGGATCTTGTAGACCCGCCCGGCTTCGGACGCAAAGGCGAAGTTGTACCGCTCAGTCCCGCTGGCGAAGGTCGATTCCTTGCGAAGCTCGTCGCGCCTCCGGTTGCCCAGGGGCGCGAGCTCCGACATGACCATGGCCAGCCCCGCGGCCAGAACCGACGCCATGAAAATCGGGACTGTGATCCGGTGGAAGCTGATTCCGGATGCCTTGGCGGCGGTGATCTCCGAGTGCCGAGTCAGCGCGCCAATGGTGAAGATGGTCGCGAACAGGACCGCCGCCGGTAGCACGAGGTACATCGCTTCGGGCAGGCCCCAGAGATAGCTGAGGGCGATGTCACCTCGAGGCAGGCTGCGGCTGAGCCACTTATCCAGGTTGTCCGTCAGGTCTATGACCGTGACGAGCACCGGGAACCCAAGCGCCGTGGCCACGAAGATCTTCGTGAATTCGGCAAAGACGTAGCGGTCCAGCGGGTGAAACAGTCGCCGGATCACTGACCCTCCGAGGGCGCTGGACGACGCGTGGGGTGGCGATCGCGACGGAAGAAGTTGCGGACGATTTCGATCATCTCGCCGAAGTCACCGCCACGGCTGGTCGCCGTCTCGCGACCCATCCGGGTCCACAGGAAAATGCCGACGATGGTCAGGAGGATGTTCGCCGCCCACATGGCCAATGAAGGCGGCACGTAGTTCTTGTCGGAAAGGGCTTCACCGGCGATGAGGCCGATGTAGTAGATGCCGAAGATCACGAGGCTCACCCCGATCACGAGTCCGACGCCGCCACGGGGGAAACGAAGGGCGATCGGCGCGCCGACCAGCACGAATACCGTGCAGGCGATGGAAATCGCGAACTTCTTGTGGAGTTCCACCGCGTTGGTGTTGATCAGCCGCTGGTTGTCCCGCATCCGCAGCCGCGCGTTATCGACCGATCCGAGGAGCGACACGGGCATCTGGGGGGAGACGGCTCCGTCACGCGGTGGAGCGACGACCGCGGCCATGGCGCTGTCGCTGATGGCGCGCTGGGAATTCGCCGGCACCACAACGGCGGGTGTTTGAGGCGTCGGCTGCTGCGCTGATGGCGGACCAGGTTTCTCCTGGCTGGCCACCGACGACGCCGCGTACAAGCTGGGCACCAGCAACGCCATGGCCTTCGCCGCCACCCGTTTGGCGCGCTGGGCTGCGTCGCAATAGGCGCGGCCCAGCGACGCGTTAGGCGATCGCGGGGCCGGCGCGCCCGGCGTGATGTTGAACATCGAGATCGAGGAGATCTCGGGCGGCTTGGCGGGAACGCCCGTCAACGCCTCACTCGTCACCGCGAGCATCGCGTCGTGCAGGTCCTTCTTCGACTTGTTGTACTCGGCCTCGTAGCGAGACACTTCGTTCTGGAGCTCGCACACCGACATCTCGCGGTCGCTCTTGTACCGGTCTGAAGTGCTCAGCTCGAGCTGGTTGGCCACCCCCTCGACCCGGACGTAGTTACGGTCGAATTCGGCGCGCTGCAGGCGTTCCGGCTCGGCGCGCGGCACCACCAGCGTGATGCCCTGGTACAGCGTCAGCAGCAGGTCGCTTCCGTTGGACGCAAAGGCCAGCTCGCCGCTGTCGGCGTAGATCGTACGGCGGCGCATGACATCCGTGAGGTCGTAGATCGTCACGTCGTACATGCGGTTGTCGGGGCTCAGCTTCATCGCCTTGAGGTAGACCTGCCGGTCCGCCACCTGGTTGATGATCTGCTCCCGGAGCCCGAATGTCGGCTTCTTCCGGGCGATGTTTCCCTGGAGTTGCCGCAACTTGTGGTTCGAGGCCGGCAGGACCACGTCGTTGAACGCGATCATGATCCCCGAGATGACCATGGCAGCGATGAGCACCGGGACGACCAGACGGTTGATGCTGACTCCGCTGGCCTTGAGCGCCGTGATTTCATTTTCGGACGCGTGCCGGCTGAACGCGTAGAGGGTCGCCACCAGCACCGACATCGGCGTGGTCATGGCGACCGTGAACGGAAGTGACAGCCCGAAGAACGTTGCGATCACGCCGACCGACAGCCCTTTTCCCACGAGCTGGTCGATCTGCTTCGCGATGTAATTCAGGAGGAGCAGCGAGGTGAGCGCCGTGAGGGAAAAAACCAGAGGCCCCACGTGCTCTCGCAGCACGTACCGGTGGATTATCTTCACTCGAATTTTTGGGCTCGCTAAGGGCCCGAAGGCACTGGCTGTCCTGCGCTCGTGCCGACGCGCTGGAGACTGCGGCCAGGGACGAAGACCCGTGGAATATATGGACTTGCCGGTTCCTCCGGTCGAGTCAGACCGAAGGGCTTCGAAGCTCGTTTGCGCGCCGCCCGACACCTTGTGGGGCGGCGCGATTCGGCCTCTTCAGGGGCGGCCCTCGTACCCACGTGTCATCCCTTTGTGCGGGGTCAGGTGAAGTCGAAGCCCAAAGGCCACAGGCCAAAGGGGGGTGCTTCCTTTGGACTTTGGACTTTGGCCCTTGGTCTGGTCGTGAACCCGGCGGGAGCCCAGATACCCACGCCGACCCGCCCGGATACCACTCGGCCGGCGGTGCGCGACTCTCTCCAACGCGACTCAACACAGAAGGTCGATTCAGCCCTCACCGTAGACCTGCTCGGCCGGCTGGAGTTCAAGGGAGAACGGACTTCCAACGACCGCTGTTTCGCCAACCAGCTCTACAGCCTGACGTTCAGGTGTGCGTCGCAGATCACGCCCCAGCTCGACTTCCAGTTTTCGCTGCGATCCGCAGGGTTGATGGCTGATCGCGTTCGGGTGGACATCGACTACGACTCGCAACGTGAGTTCGACGGCTCGAACAACATCTCGCTCGCTTATCACGGTCGTCCCGGCGATTTCCTCGAGCGTCTCGAGATTGGAAACGTCACCTTCCAAACGCCGTTTTCGCGGTTCCTGACGTCAGGCATTCCCAGCGGCAATTACGGCATCCAGGCCACCGGAAATGTCGGGCCGCTCCGGTTCAGCGCCATCGCGGCGCAGCAGCGCGGCAATGTCCTGCGCGACACGGTGTTCACCGTCGGTGGCCGTGCCACCCGATTCCCCGTGCGACGGATCCACGATTACCAGGTGGAAGCGCGGCGTTTCTTCTTCGTTGTCGATCCGGCGCAGTTTACGACCCGGTATCCGAACATCGACCTCATGAACCCGGGCCAGATGACCGAGCTCGCGGCGTCGCTGCCGGAGACCCAGCGACCGGTCAAGGTTTCGTTGTACCGGCTCATCCTCGGCGGCCAGCCGCCCAACCCGAACGGCCCACAGTTCGCGTTGCTCGAAGATCCGGACCAACGAGTGGGCCAGATCTATGAGCACCTCCGCGAAGGAATCGATTACTACATCGATCCCTCGCAGCTCTGGGTGGCGCTCGTGAAGCCGCTGTCGCTCTCCAATGAGCGATTGGTGGCAGCGTGGACGCTGCGGATTGCTGGCCGGGATACGGTGGTCGCGGAACTGGGCGGCACGCCGGACCTCGAGTTCACCGTGCAGCATCCCCAGTTCGCGCACCTGCTGTGGGATCCCAGCGTGACGCCTGACGTTGACGTGTTCCGGCACGAGATCCGGTCGGTCTACCGGCTCGGCGGCGAGGACGTCCGACGGGAGAGCGTGGCGTTACGCGTGGTGGCGGGCAACGGGGACGACGAGGAAAAGCCGCCGGGGGTACCGAACACGTACCTCGAGATCTTCGGCCTGTCGCAGCCCACGAACCGCGGGCTGTTCAACGCCGAAAACCGGCTCTGGCCCCGCCGGCAGGATCCGAACTTCAACCTCGAAGCGGCGACGGTGTCGGAGACGCCCCTGATCCGGGACGTGTTCATCGTGTTCCCGTCGCTGGAGCCCTTTTCGCGCCGGGGCCTGGCGTTCACGCCGGCCGTCGTGCCTAACGACACGATCTACCGGACGCCGGGCGAATACCTGTATTCGGCGCAGCATCCGCAGTCGGTGTACCGCCTGCTGGCGGCGTATGAGAGCAGGGGCACGACCGGCCCGGGCACCATCGCGTTGTCGTCGTCACAGATCCGGCCGGGCAGCGAGCGGCTGTTCATCGAGGGACGGCTGCTCACCCGCGGCGTCGAATACGAGATCGATTATGACCTGGGCACCGTCCGCCTCCTGACGGCGGATTCCCTGGCGGTGGTCCCGCGCCGGGTGATGCTGCAATACGAGGAGAACCCGCTGTTCCAGAGCGTGCCGACGTCCGTCGCCGGCCTCACCGCCGAGTGGATGTTGCCGTTCGGGAGTGTGTCGCTGACGGCGATGTGGCAGCAGCAGCGGACGAACTTCACCCGTCCCCCGTTAGGCTACGAGCCGCAGGCGTCCCTGGTGGCCGGCGCCGGCGCCAACTTCGGGTGGGGCCTGCCGGGGGTGTCGCGCGCCCTCGCGCGATGGCTGCCACTCGCGGACAGCACGGTGCTTTCGCGGCTGGACTTCAGCGCCGAAGTCGCCCTGAGCCGGCCGCGCCAGCGTGGTGGCGAGCAGGCGTACATCGAGTCGTTCGAGGGGCTGGGCGGGCTCGGCGTCAACCTCCTCGAGTCGGCGTGGCAATACTCCAGCCAACCGGCGTTAGGCGTGCGGCTGGCGACGCGCATCGGTGCCGCCATCCTCGACACGACGCGCGCCTCCACCATGGCGTGGCAGAACTACGGGACCGACGTGGAGGGGAATCCCGTCACGTTCACCATTTCGCAGATCGACCCGAGGACCACCCTGGCCGGCGGGGCCATCTCCGGTTTCGAGCAGATCCTGTGGCTTACCCTCTATCCGCTGCAGATCGGTGGACTCGCCGACGCCGAAACGGGGCAGCCACGATGGCGCGTCGGCGGCACGCCGTCGGGTCGTCGCTGGCGATCGGTGCGGACCCCGCTCGGCGCCGCCGGCACCGGCGTTGACCTGACGCGCGGTGAATACATCGAGCTCTGGACCCAGGTGGACACGAATGCCGTCCGCCGCCAGCAGAACCCGCTCCTCGTGCTGGACTTCGGCGACGTGTCCGAGAACAGCGTCGCGTTTGCGCCCGAGTCGCTTCGCGTCGTTGCCGGCGACTCGGTCTACAGCGGAAAGCAGTTGCAGGGATGGAACCGCCTCGACACCGAACGCGACCGGTTCAGTCGCGCCTTCAGCGCCGACGTGAACGACATCGGCCTGCCGGGCGATGTCGTGAGCGAGCTGCAGGTCAGGAGCGAAGGGATCCCGATCCTCGCGACCAGCTTCCCCACCTGCCAGCTCGGCACCGGACGGCTGCTCCCGTTAGGCGACGCCCGGATCGACTGCACCGTGCGCAACAGCCGGCTCGACGAGGAGGACATCGACCAGGATGCGACGCTCAACTATGCCTCGGACCAGCGCGAACGGGAGCGCATCCATCGGTACATCGTGGACCTGTCGCGCCCCGAGAGCTACGACCGCATCGGGGTGTGCGGGCCGGCGGTCCGCGACGTCAACCAGAGCCAGCCTCCCGGGAACAACGTCTGCTGGGTGCACCTGAGGATCCCGTTCAACGCGGCCGACGACACGGTCGCCGGCGGCCCGCTGCTGCGGCGGGTGCGCGCCTTGCGCCTGACAGTGGTTTCGGGCGCGGCCGCGACCGACGACCGGTACACGCAGCTGCCTATCGCGCGCCTGCGCGTGACGGGCGCAACGTGGCTCAAGCGGTCCCCACGTCCGTTGAACGGCCTGGGTGGCGAACAACAGGCGTCCACCGGCTTCGTCATCGCGAGCTCCATCGGCACGCAGGACGTCGATTCCGCGCGCGGTCTCATCTACGAGTCACCGCCGGGCGTCATCGATGAACCCGAGCAGGAGGAGACCGGGATCGGCGTGGCCAGCGGCGCGATCAACGAAACCTCCATGCGCCTGCTGGCCAACGGTGACATGCCCGCGCAGTCCCGCGCGGAAGCGTACCTGCGGTTCCCCGAGGGCGAGCAGAACGTGATGGCGTACCGCGAGCTGCGCGCGTGGGCGAAGGGGCGCGGCCGAGGGTGGGGGCCCGACGGCGACCTGCACTTCTTCATCAAGCTCGGGCGCGACGCGAACAACTTCTATGCGTACCACACCTACGTGCACGTTGGAGGCAAGGAGGCGTGGGAACCCGAGATCCGGGTTCCGTTCGCGAGATTCTATGAGCTGCGCGCGCTGCTCGAGTCGGAATTCCTGGCGGGTCGCACGGCGTGGACCGGCTGCACGGCGGCCGACTCGGCGATGATCGGCGCATCAGCGCCGCCGCCGAACGCGTCAGGCGCTCGTTATGCAGCGTGCAGCGAAGGGTTCATCGCGTACACGGTCAATCCGATCGTCACGCCGCCCAACCTTGCGGCGGTCCAGGAAATCGCCGCCGGGATCCTGCGCGTGGACTCGCTCGGCGGGACGAACCCGCCCTTGCCCAGTGACACGGTCGAGCTCTGGATCGACGACATCAGGCTGGCCGACGTGGAGCAGCGGCCCGGGTTCGCCGGGTACGTGGGGGCGACGTTTTCCGCTGGTGATGCCGGCGTCGTGCGGATTTCCGCCACGCGCCGCGACCCCTTCTTCCGTCAGCTCGCACAGCGCCCGTCGTACAATGGCATCTCCGATCTCGAAGTCGCGACAACCTGGAGGCTGGAGAAGCTGCTTCCTTGGCGAACGCCGCTCTCCCTACCGCTCACGGTGACGTACAACGCCGCGAGGACCGACCCGGAATTCCTCCGGGGTTCGGACCTGCACGCGACGTCGGTGGATGAACTCCGCACGCCGCAGGGTGGTACGACGTCGGTGGCGCTGCAGGCGCGCCTGGCGAATCCCGTCGAGGCGTGGTACGCGCCCCTCGTCAACAACGTCGGACTCTCGATGACCTGGAATGGCGCCGAAGCGCGAACTGCGTACCAGCGAGGCCGGACGCGCGGCTTCGAGGTCGGCGCGGACTACGCCTGGCTTCCGCCAGTGAATGAAACCTCGGTGGTCAAACTCGCGCCGACGGTGGTGCGAGTGATCAGCAACCTCGCGCGGTCATCAAGCGTCGCGGATGCCTTCGTCCTTCCAAGCACCGATGTCGACGAGGATTTCCGCCGCACTGGCGCCACCACGAACCTCTGGCGCAGCTCGTCGTCGCTCGAGTTTCGTCCGCTGCCCGCGGTAACGGCGCGCTGGGACGCTCTGAGTCTCCGCGACCTGCGTGATTACGGGGGACTGACACCAACCGCAATTGCCGCCGGCCAGGAGCGCGCGGACTTGATGGGTGTCGACGTCGGGCTCGAACGGGAACGCGTGATGGGCGCGACCGTCAACGTGGGACCGCCTCTCAACTTCTGGCTCCGGCCGAGGCTCGAGCTGGCCTCGGGGTACTCGATGCTCCGCGACCCTAACGCGCCGGGAGCGACGGCACCGGGCGTCGAAGGCATTCGTCTCGCCCGCCGCTTCGGGAATTCGCAGCGCGCCAACGTCTCCGCCGTGTTCGACCTGCCCATGGTCGCCTCGGAACTTCCCGACGGCTCCATCGGTCATGACGTGGCGCGTTTCTTCGGACCCATCGACGTGACGGTAGGCCGCGATCAGCTGAGCGCGTTCGATGCAGCGCCGCTCACTCCGGGTTGGCGATACCAGTTCGGTCTGGGCGAGTTTGATGCGGTGCGCGATATCGGTGGCGTCCTGGCGACCACCGCCGGCGCGGGGACGAGATGGGGCGCGTCAAACACGTTCACGCTTCCATTCGGGGCGTCCATCGCGCAACGCATGCAACGCACCGACTCGCGGCACTACTCGAGGCGGTTTGTGGATCAACTCACGCGCGTCGATGGTGAGCAGGTCGTGTTCCCCGACGTGACATTTCGCTGGAGCGGACAGCCCGCGGTCCTCACGGAATGGCTGTCGAACATTTCCGCCACGGTCCGTGCCGTGCATACGCGCCAGAACTTCGTGTCGCCTCCGGCGATTGCCGGCGGGGATTTCGAACGTCGCGTCACCCGCCTTCGGGCGTATCCGGCAACACTCACCTTCGTTGGACCCAGCAACGATCTCGCGATCACGCTCGCCTTCACGCGTTCCAACCGCGCCGACTCACTCCCGGGCTCAGCGGGGGAATCACATACCACCGACGCCACGGCCGACCTGACGAAGGCCTTTCCGCTGCCGGCGTCGTGGAAGCTGCCAAGCGGGCTGCGGACGCGCCTGTCCTACACGCAAATCGAAACCCAGAGCTACGTTTCCAACCTGGCGTCGTTCTCGCAGCGGAGTCGGCTCACCGACAATGGCCGGGACGCCCTCAGCCTCAATGCCGACACCGACCTGGCGGAGAACATTTCCTTCAGCCTTCAGGCGTCGAGGGTTGTGACGTTTGACCGGAACTTCAACCAGCGATTCACGCAGACCCTTCTTTCCGCCGTGCTGAACATCCAATTCTTCAGCGGAGTATTCTGAGGTGCGAATGACCACACTCTGTGTCCTCCTGCTGGCGGCCCTGCAGGGTTGCGCACGTAATGAACCTGTCGCTGGTCCGTTCAACGGGGACCAGGCGTTGGCGTATGTGCGGACGTTCATGGAATTCGGCCCTCGCGTGCCGGGGACAGACGGGCATAAACGCGCGGGCGACTGGATCACGACCGAGATGCGGCTGCGCGCTGACACCGTCTATGAGCAGACGTGGACGCACGTGGCGAAGTCCGGACAGTCGCTGCCGCTGCGGAACATCGTAGCGCGCTTCAACCCCATGGCGGAGGAGCGGCTGTTGTACGTGACGCACTGGGACTCGCGGCCGGTGGCGGACAAGTCGGCGACGGACTCCCTGCGCAAGTTGCCCACGCCCGGTGCGAACGACGGCGGCTCCGGCGTGGGCCTGTTTCTCGCGTTAGGCGACGTGCTCAAGGCCACGCCGCCGACCCTCGGTGTCGACCTCGTTTTTGTCGACGGGGAGGACTACGGCACGTTTGCGCCTGACGTGGACGTCCTGCTCGGCGCCGCCCATTTTGCGGCCAACTTGCCGTCGGCCTCGTACCAGCCGCTCTTTGGCATTGTCTGGGACATGATCGGTGAGAAGGACCTCCGGATCCCACAGGAGGGGCATTCGGTCAGCCGCGCTCCCGAGGTCGTGGAGCGGGTCTGGCGAACCGCCGCCGACATCGGGTACGGCAACGTGTTCGTCCCGGCGACGACGTACGAGATCACCGACGATCACGTGCCGCTGCTCGACAAGGGGCTCCGTGTGATCGATGTGATCGATCTTGACTACGCGCACCACCACACGGTGGGAGACACGATCGACAAGCTGTCGGCGCGGTCGCTGAAGGCGGTGGGTGATGTCGCGTGGAAGCTGCTGCAACGATAGGGTGCGCTGCGTAGGGTGCGTAGGGTGCGCAGGGTGCAATGACCCTTGCGCATGCGTCCATTGCACCCATTGCACCCATTGCACCCATTGCACCCTTTGCACCCTGCGTTTTAAAGCTCCACCCGCGTTAGAACGGTTACGCACCTAATGGCCCGCACCAACACGTTCGGTGCGTGTCCACTTCCGCCGAACGTCGCGCCCTTGCCGTAATCGCCGCCATTGCTGCCCTGGGCGTTGTGGCCCGGGTCATCAAGTCGAAAGAGGCACG
>DATMBT010000006.1:0-3276 GCA_035559475.1 Gemmatimonadaceae bacterium | reverse complement strand
GTGAGAGCCTCGTCCTGGCCGAGGCGATCGGGGACCGCATTGAGACGAGCTTCGAGGTCGAGGGGGTCGCCATGTCACTGGCCGGACTGGGAGACCGCGTTACCGCCGTCCGCCTCCAGGCCGCCGTGCGCGCCGAGTGGGCGCGACACGGGGTCAACATGCAGATCCGCTTCTGGGACGTGCTGGTCGACCGCTACATCGTGCCCGCGCATCGGGCGTTAGGCGCGGTGGCGACCCAGGCAGCGACGCGGGAAGGGCGTGAGATGTCATTCGAAAGCGCAGTGGCCACTGCCCTCAGCCACGCGCTGCGACCGGCCTCACCGGCGTAAAGCTCGGGGACTTTCGAAAGAAGATTGCCGAAGAGGCACACTCGCGGACAAGCCGTTCGCCGTGCCGTTCAGTGCCTTCACCGCCAAAGAGGCGCTGCCTTCGACAACCCGTCGTAATGTCTGCCTGCTCTGTGGGTCCCCCAAACCACGAAGGAGGCAGTCATGAGACCAGCAATCGTCAGAACGTCGATCAGCATTGCACTGCTGGGTGCTGCAGTGCTGTGGAGTTGCACCGGCGATGACGGGCCCGCGGGACCAGAAGGTCCGGTAGGACCCCAGGGACCCCAGGGTCCCTCGGGCCCGGCCGCTCCCGCGCTCGTCGAGACGTTTACCGCGACACTCACCGCGGCGAATGAAGTAGCCAATCCGGCCGTCGTTTCCACCGGGGCGGCTACCGCGGTCATTACCTACGTCGGCGGCCAGCTGCTGTTCCGCGTGGACGTCAACGGCACGTCCAACGTGACACGGGCGCACATCCACGGTCCCGCAGCAGTGGGTGTCAACGCCGGCATCAAGGTCAATTTTTATGAGCCACCGGCCGGCACGACGCCGCTGAATTTCACGAACACCGCGACGCTCGCCAACGGCATCGGTGGTGTGCCCATCGGCATCACGATGGACTCTCTTCTGGTGCTGATGCGGAACGGAAATGCGTACGTGAACATCCACACGAGCACGTATCCGTCGGGAGAGCTTCGCGGACAGATCGCCCGAGTGCCGTAGGAGGAATTGTGCGAACCGGAATCACTGCACTGATATTCCTGTTGGCGGCCTGCAGCGGGGGCGGCGACGACGCGGTCGCGCCGCCCCCACCTCCTCCAGCGTCAGCGACCGTCACCCTGTCGGCCGACCGGTTCCTGCCGGACAGCACGACCATCCGCGTTGGTGGGACGGTCGCGTTCGTGAACTCGTCAGGCGTCCTTCACGATGTGGACTTCGGGGTGCCCGCATTACACCTCGCCGCGTTCGATGCGGGTACGAGGACGCTGACCTTTCAGGCGGCGGGCAGCCTCCGATACTTCTGCAACCTCCACGCCGGTATGGAGGCGATTCTCGTCGTGCGTTGATCTCGCGGTGCCCTGGTTTTCACCTAACGGCCGCCGGCGACAAAAGCCCGCGCTTCGGCCATGATCGCCTCCCGGTTGCCGCCGTCAGCCAGTCGCAGGAGTTGCTGGTAGTACACCCGAGACTCCGCATTCGCTCCCGCGGCGCGCGCGGCGCGCGCACTGCCTAACACACTGTTGAAAAGGTTCGGATATAGCGCCAGGGCGCCTTTGTAGGCATCGAGCGCAGGATCAGGCTGTTTCTGTTCCAGCAGCATGTCACCCAGGAGTTCGAGGGCAGGCACGGTTGGACCAGGCGTTACGGCGTGTTTGGGAGTGGACGCCTCGAGCGTGGCAGCTTCCCTCAGCAGCGCAATACCATCGGCGCCCTTCCCTTCCGACTGCGCGAGCCAGGCGTCGAGTTCGAGACGCAACATCCTGATGTTACGGGCAAAGAGCTCCTCGCGCGCGTTGGTCATGGTGCGTTCGAGTGTATCGAGTCGCGCACGAGCCGTCCGGGCCTCAGCAGTCTTCCCCAGGTGCACGGCACCGAGGCCGCGGGCAAATTGCGAGATCGCTTCCGCCCAGCTGAAGCGGTCCCACGCCAGGGTGGCCGGCGTGCGGGGGACGATCGCGGCTGCCTCTTTCCAGTCCCTGCGCTCCAGCGCATAACGCGCCTGCGTGGACGCCAGATGAAAGGCCAGCTTGAACGTCGGCTCCACGTTGGGGATGCCCCGGAGACGTGCGATCGCCGCGGCAGCCGAATCGTCGTCGGCTTTCTGCAGGTACGCGTACACGACGTATTCGATCGCGTGGGGAAACTCGTCCCAGACGTATTCACCCCGCTCGCCGGCCGGCTGCTGCAGCGCCGCCTCGGCGGCGCGGAGGTTGCCGCTCACCACCGTATTCCACTCGCCCAGGCGTGTGTAGATGTGCGTGGGCATGTGCAGGGCGTGCGGATTGCTGGGCGCCACCGCATCGTAACGTCGCGTGATGTCGAGCAACTCCCGCTCGCGCCCCACGACGTCGTTGGCGTGAACGAGGTAGTGCATGGCGCCCGGATGGTCCTTGTTGCGCTCGTAGAGGGGAACGAGGATCGAGGCGGCGCGATCGGCATTGGCCCGGGTAACCGTGTCCGAGCGCGTGGTCGCCAGGTGTGAGAGCGCATAGAACGCCGCTACTTCGTCGTCCTGGGGCAATCTGGCGTACGCCGCCGCCATCGCCTGCTCCCAACGCCGGATGCGAAGCCAGTAGTCGGTGGACGCCGGCTCCAGGAAAAACGCTTCGACGGCGGCCACGAACAGTGATTCACGGTCCGTCCTGGCCAGCGCCCTCGCCCTGGCCGCCTCTTCCCATCCGCGCTGGAGCGCTGCCGCGTTAGGCCGAGTTGGCCAGAGGGGCTGGAACAGCGTCATGGCGACGCCCCAGTGGGCCATCCCGCACGTGCTGTCGATGGTGGCGACCTGCTGGAACGCCGTGCGCGCCTGCGGATACGTCATGTGGTGCAGGAGCGCGGTGGCGTGGTTGAACGCCGCCTGTGCGGCCGGGGAACAGCTGACCGGAAAACTCACCACGCCCAGGTCATGTGCTCCGTGGTGGTCGCCCTGGGCGAGTGCCTGGCGAGTCGATGCAGCAATGATGCCAGTCGCCAGGACCGTAAGAACGCGTGAAGTCGTCGCCAGCCGCACGGTCATGTCTCCTCTTGTGTTCGGCGATCAAACAAGCACTTCGGGCGAAAAATCGTTCCCGCCGACGGTGATACTTGTCCGCGTTGGCGGCAAGTCTTGCTTTCGTTCGGGTAGCGTCCTCTTCCTTGCGCGAGCTGGAAGACGGCGAATACTGCCAAACTGCGCGAAATGCCAAACGGCGCGAAAAGCCAAACGGCGCGAAATGCCAAACCGCGC
>DATMBT010000005.1:0-8584 GCA_035559475.1 Gemmatimonadaceae bacterium | reverse complement strand
ACTTCTGAACGCCGACCGTTTCCCGCAGTCTGTCTTTACCTATGGCGCCGTTCAGGTTCTCACGGATTAGACCCTGGCAGTCTGTCTTTACCTATGGCGCCGTTCAGGTTCTCACGGCGTAGACGAAGTGCCTCACATCAGACCCTGGCGGGCGGTGCCGGCGGGCGACGAAGCGTCAGGTTTGCCCCTGCACCTAACGCACCAGCGGCAAGCGCGAGCCACGTGAGCGCGGGAGACCAGAGTGCGTCGAGACCGAGCAAGGCATCAACCGAGTACCGACCAAAACCGACGAGCGCCAGCGCAACCGCGCCCGTGACATAGAGCAATGGAACTTCGATACCGTTGTTGCTCGCGAACAACCCGTGTTCCCAGTGAACGGTAACAATCGCAACGAGCATCACCGAAACGATGAGCGCGGGACCTATGGGGCCGAGCACT
Organism: Gemmatimonadaceae bacterium; assembly: GCA_035559475.1. GTDB lineage: Bacteria > Gemmatimonadota > Gemmatimonadetes > Gemmatimonadales > Gemmatimonadaceae > JABWBJ01. The sequence goes on along the minus strand of DATMBT010000005.1, from coordinate 8,146 downwards.
CCCAAGGCGACGAGCAGCCCGCTGGTGATTTCGGTCAGGGATGCCGCCGCCGCGAAAGCGCGGCCGCGCTGGAATCCGAGGTGGACGAAGAACTCGCCCGTCTTGTTCAGCCCGTAACCCCCGAACCATCCGAAGAGCTTCTGCGCGCCGTGCGCCGCCATTACCAGGCCGATGATGAGCCTCGCCAGCAGCAGGCCGATATTCAATGAAAGGGTGTCCGCGTACATTGTCTGGTCCTCGCAGTTGGTTACTAATGGATCGCTGGTTACTATTCGTAACCTGCGAGGGCAAAGGAAAAAAGAAGGTATCCAAACGTGCCTCAGGCACACCGGAGTAACTCATGCGCAAAACCGCTGGTGCGAACCGGCCCCGGCTGAAACGACCGGCGGAAGTGGAACGCACGCCGACCAACTGTCATGCGCGGGATGTCCTGGCCCGGGTCGGCGATACCTGGTCCGTCTACGTGATTCACATGCTCGGCGACGCGGGAACGCTCCGCTTCAACGAGTTGCGTAAGGAAGTGGACGGCATCAGCCAGCGAATGCTGACGGTTACGCTGCGGGGACTGGAACGGGACGGCCTGGTGGCGCGCACCGTGTACCCTGAAATCCCGCCCCGGGTGGAGTACGCCCTCACCCCGTTAGGCGTGACCCTGCGACAGCACATTCGGGGATTGGTGGGATGGGCCGGTGACCATCTGAGTGAAGTCGACGCGGCCCGTGCAGCCTACGATGCCCACAATGGCCCGCCCGCGCGTGTCAGCGTCGCCGAACGTGCCGTGGGCAAGCGGAGAGCACCAGCCCGAGCGTAGTGCACATCGGCGGGCGCCCCACTATTTGACGCGCACCGGCCACTGAAAAACCAGCTCGCCAGTGCCGCGCCGGAGTTCCAACCAGAGTCCCTCTTCGCGCGGCGTCATCGGTGCCAGCGCGAAATCGTAGGTCTCACCGACGCCGATCTGTTGGCGTGCTGGACGCACGCTGCGTTGGGACGAAGGAACCTCTGCGCCATCCTTGGCCAGCAGCGTCCAGCGTACCGGGTCATGGACCGATAGCAACTGCACCGTGAGACCGACGCCATCACCCGTGATGTTGATGAATCGCAGCCGGTGAGGAATGCCGGCCTTCAGTTCGAGCGCGCGCGGCCGGGCCTCCCCGTTCACGGCAAACGGCTCGTTAGGAATCGTGCGGTACCTGCCTTCGAGGCCCAGGACCACGATGTGATCCGATTCCGGATCGAAGCGCTCTCCGGGTTCGAGCACGACCAGCGGTCCATAAATGCCACCGGACAGCTGGCCGGCGTTATGCCAGTGTGTGTGGTAGATGAAGGTACCGGCGCGCGGTGGAGTGAATCTCGCCGTGAACGTCCCATGAGGGGCCACTGGCGGCGTTACGCTGCCTGACGAGCCCCCGAAATCGGCAACGCCATCGTCGTAGCTCTCGAGCTCGATGCCATGCCAGTGGATCGCGGTTGGTTCGTCCAGGTGATTCAGGATTTCTATCGCCACCGGTTGGCCGCGCGTCACCACCAGGATCGGGCCGGGTGCGGCGCGTTCATTGACGCGTAGCGCGGCCACTCCAGCCTCGCTGATATCCACCTTGAAACTCGGCACGTCGCCGAGTCGCGTGTCGGGATTGATACTGAGCTGGAACTTCCGCCTTTCATTGTCAGGGATGGTGGCCCTTTTCTCCGGTCCAGTGACGCGAACGCCGAGGACCAACCCCGCCATGCCCGCCGCCGTAGTGTCAGGACCGTGATAGGCTGGCGCCGGACCGTCATGAGCGTCCGGCAGCATGTGCTCGAGCATGTGACAGTGAAAGAGCCAGTTGCCCGCGCGTTCGGGCATCCATGACATCGCGAACGTTCCGCCCACCGGCACACGCGCGGTAACCCCACGGGAACCGCCTTCCATGCTCCGCGTGTCACTCATGCCGTCACCGGTCGATTCCACATTGAAGTAGAAACCATGGAGGTGCATGGCGTGCGCCACGTGACTGAGATTCACTACCCTCCACCGGACGGTGTCTCCGACGGCGTAACGGAATCGTTCGGTCATTGGCCACGACCGGCCGTTAAGCACCGCGATTTCGCTGACCTCGCCTGATACCTTGCGCAGCAATCCGATCACGAAGATGCGCTCGCGCGGGTCAACGCTTGCGTCGTCGGCGACGATGACGCCGCCCAACTGGCTATCGGCGCCGTCGCGAAACGCCAGCGACTGATTCCGAGTGGCAGCCCAATAGTGGAATGTTCCTGCGGCCCCAAGTCTGAACCGCGCTTCGCCAGTGGCGCCTGCCGCGATGGTGAGCGGCCCGCAGGTCCCCGGTCGATCGCACAAACCAAACACCCGGATTGGTGAACCGAGCGTGTTGCGAATCGAGACCTGCACGACCGTTCCAACGCGGGCACGGATGAGCGGCGAGGGCACCGTCAGCGGTTGTCCTTCTTCGCCAAACGTTTCGATGTCGCGCGACGGCGACGCCTGGCCCTCGGGATACCATCGCCCAATGCCGGCACGGAGTGAAACCGTCAGGACGCCGTTCTCGAGTCGCCCCGCCGACCGGACGTTGTCGTGCGTGGTCACGGGAGACGGTGCATTCGCCGCACTGGTTTGTGCCGATGCCGAAGCGGCGAAAGTCGTTAGGGCAAAAACGAATAAGCGGGCTGAATTCATGCCACTGCTCCAACTGGTCTTACCGGGCGACCAAGGATTGCCGGTCGAATCTCCGGCATTCGTACCACTTGAGTCAACTCTGAACCGACGGTTGCGCTCGCCACTTCACGCCACCATTAACTTGTGAGGGACAATCATTCCTTGACTGTTTGGCGGATCTTTCATGAGCGACTTACAGGAACTCGACAAGGTTTTTGAGTACGGCCTTCCGCCGGAAAAGCGGGAACGGGTCTTCCCCACCCTGACGGAGTCCCAACTTTCGCAAATCGCCACGTTCGGGACCCCAAGGGTGGTTACACGTGACGAGATCCTGCTGGAGCCCGGTCATTCGACCGCCAGTTGTTTCGTGGTGATCAGGGGCTCACTCGCGATCATTCGCATGACTCGCGACTCCGAGAGCCTCCTCACCATCACCAAGCCAGGGCAGTTCACCGGCGAAGCGAACCTCCTGTCGGGACGGAGGGCGCTGGTGAAGATCAAGGCGATCGAAGACGGCGAAGTGATCCAGATCGAACGCCCACAGCTGCTCCGTCTCCTGCAGACAAACAGCGAAGTTGGCGAGATCGTTATGCGGGCCTACATCCTGCGGCGCGTCGAGCTCCTCGCCAACGGGATTGGCGATGTGGTGCTCATCGGCTCAGCGCACTGCGCGGGAACCCTGCGCGTCAAGGAATTCCTGGGCAGGAACGGACATCCCTACCACTCGATTGACCTCGACACCGACCCAGGCGTGCAGGAACTGTTCGACCAGTTCGGCATCAGTCAGGCGGACATTCCGGTCCTCATCTGTCGCTGTGAAGTCGTGCTGAAGAACCCCACGAACGAGGAGATCGCCGACTGCCTCGGCTTCAACGAGTCGATCGACTTGGAGCAACCGCGCGACGTCATCATCGTTGGCGGCGGTCCGGCGGGCTTGGCGGCCGCGGTGTACGCGGCGTCCGAAGGCCTCAACACGCTCGTGGTAGAAATGAACGCGCCGGGTGGACAGGCTGGATCGAGTTCGAAGATCGAGAACTACCTCGGCTTTCCAAACGGCATCTCGGGACAGGATCTGTCCGCACGCGCATACAACCAGGCGCAGAAGTTCGGCGCCGGTCTGGTGGTCGCGAAGACAGCCCTGGAGCTGTCATGCGACAGAAGGCCATACGGCGTGGTGATCGATGGTGGGCGACGGCTCACCGCGCGCACGATCGTTATCGCCAGTGGCGCCCAGTACCGGAAGCCGGACCTCGCCGAGCTCGATCGGTTCGAAGGCGCGGGCGTGTATTACGGCGCGACGTATCTCGAGGCCCAGCTCTGCAGCGGTGAGGAAGTGATCGTCGTAGGTGGTGGCAACTCGGCCGGCCAGGCCGCCGTGTTCCTCGCCCAGACCTCGAAACACGTCCACGTGCTCGTCAGGTCAGAGGGGCTCGCCGAGAGCATGTCGCGCTATCTCATCCGTCGTATCGAGGACAACCCGGCGATTACGGTGCGCACCTCGAGCCAACTGACTTCGCTCGACGGCAACGGTCACCTCGAGCGGGTGTCCTGGACCGACGCATCGTCAGGCAGGTCCGAGCAGCGCGAGATCCGGCACGTGTTCATCATGACCGGCGCAGCACCCAGCACCGGTTGGCTCCAGGGTTGCATCGCCTGCGACGCCAAGGGCTTCATCAAGACCGGCGCTGACCTGTCAACGGAAGACCTGGCGCACGCGGCGTGGCCGCTCGCACGGCCGCCGCACACGCTCGAGTCGAGCTTGCCGGGAGTCTTCGCGGTTGGAGACGTTCGCGCGAACAGCATGAAGCGCGTTGCGTCCGCGGTTGGTGAGGGCGCCGCAGCGATTTCGGTGGTGCATCGCGTGTTGGTCGAATAGGACGCGGCCCATCGCCCTGTAAGCCGTGGGTGAGCATCGCTTTGGTGCCCACCCACGGCCAAACGTTCGTAGCTTCGCCGCCAGACCATAGTCGGCAGCGTGCTGCCAGACTACGAGGTTACCACAACCTTTGGTGCCGGGGCGACAGCCTCGACGACCTTCTCGGCCGGGGCGAGCAGTTGAACGACTTTCGGAAGAACCGTCACGAGCATCCCGGGAACGAGCTTGACGTCGATTCCTGACGCCGTCGCGAGCGTGCTGATCCTGTCGCTGCCGAAGCCCTGAATGATCTGATCCGCCGTAATCGACTGCGTGATGCCCTTGGTCGTCCACGAAGAGGCGACGCTACCCAGGCCCTTGTCCCGGAATTGCTTCACGAGTCCCGAGAAGCCACCGGGCAGGTTCTGCACCAGCGTCGTGGTTTCCTGAAGGAGCTTCGCGTTGTCCGTGTTGACCTTGTCGGCGATTCCCGCCGTCGTTGCCGTTGTTGACTTGATGTTTTCCAACGTCATGCGACCTCCGAACACTGAGTACGTCGGCGACGACGGCATGGCCGACCGTAGTAGTCTGCCTTGGCGCTAGAATTCGCTGCCGCTTCGTTACCGACAAACAACACTAGCGGGTCCGGTCGATCGGCGAAGGCTGTTGACACAACTCTTTCACGATAAACTGCCTGACGAGTGCGCTGGAGCGGAGCCCTGTGAAGACGCCCTGAGTAGCAAGGCCCGTTGGCGCGCCTAGCGTGTGAGCAAGGCCAACGCCGACCGATTCCGGTCCATGACGCCGCCAATTTCCGCTCTGGTGTACCAGTACCCCTCGCGACAGAGCTCTCCTACCGCCGCGACGACCGCAGGCGGAAGTCCAGCGCCGTTGATCCAGGCCCGGGTGCCCGGATATCGCCAGTTGTTGTAGAAGTCGACGGGCAATCCATCGGCGACCTGTTGCAGTCGGGTGAGTGCCACGCCCGCACGAACGGCATCGCGCGCCATCACCCGTGCGATGTAAACAAACAGCGCGCTGTTGTATCGATACACCTGGTCGCGGCCTGGCTCTCCCAGTTCACGGGCCAGTCGCTCAACGGTCTCGACGTCGCCGGCCGAGAGGGCGATTTCCGCGTAATCAGCCACGATCCGGAAGTAGGTCGCGGAATCCTCGCTGCGCATTGCCTGAAATGCGCTCAGATCGGTAAGCTCACGCATCAATCGGTTGCTTTGCGTGAAGCTCGCAGGGTCGCTGACCGCAAGGTTCTCGTGGTGGATCATGGCGAGGAACTTCAGCGGCCAGACGCTGGACGGATACTTCAGCCTTAGTTGCTGGAAAAACGCCACCGCCTCGACATACTGCCCCGATTCTTCGAAGCCCGTGAACAGATGCTGGAAGCCATCTTCGGACGATGGATCTTCGATAACCGTGGCGTCGGCGGGTGACGCAGCGAATTGACGGATTTCATCCGTCAAAGCCGGTTTCGATTTCAGTTGGTCCAGCACGGCAAGCAGGTCTTTCCAACGTTCGGTGTGTCCGGGGGAGTGTTTGACACTGGCCCATGTCCGGGCCGTAACCTCTTCCATGGTCTCGCGCAGTACACGCGCCAGCGCTGGGCTTTCGGATCGCTGGCTCAGTATCTCGTCGAGCGCCGGGAGCGCCAGGCGGTAGTTGAACTCCCCGATCATGTCCACCGCGGTGGCCTTCCAGTCCTCCCCATGGGCAAGGATTTCGGAGGTGCGCTGTCGCATCTCGACCGAGTCGTCATACGCGATCCCCTGCTCGGCAAAATATTCCGAATCCGGATCCGGGATCTTCGCCAGTACCAGCCGTGTGAGCACACGAACGGCGGCGCTGTTCACTTCGAAGTTGTCGCGCCCAGCCGACCGACCAATCCGGTCCAGTGTCGACACCATCGTTGTCGTGTCACCCAGGAACAGTGCATCGACTGCCAGTGAATCGGCTTTCGTGACACGATCCGAAAGCTCGGCACCCACTTCGAAGGTTGGCGTCAATGCGATCATGAGGATTCCACCAGCCAGCGACGCGCGAACGCTGTGCGTCAGCCGTTTGCCGTCCTCCAGCCCGAGCAGGTGGTCCAGCAACTCGTTGCCGGATTCTCTGGGGTGATTCTCGGCAAGGAACCAGATCAGCCTGTCCATCTTTTCGCCCCGGGATGGCGGATTCGGGGTGAACCCCAGGAACCCGTCGAATGCGCCCTGATGAAGGCTGCGGCGCAGCATAACGAGTTGCGACCAGGCAGGATTTCTCTGAGCCTGTATGCCGTTATAGGCGAAAAACACGAGGGAGGGTAGCGCGGCAAAGGTGAGGAGGCGGCCCCACAGTGGCCAGACGCCGATGTTGAAGTTGTAGCGTGCAGCGGTGACGCGGGTCCGCATCCAGGGCGGCATTTGCTTCCGGAGCCTGCCGAGTGCCTGCAGGGACGCCTGGTTAGGTTTGCCGCACAGGATGTCGGCGATGGAAGCCCGAAGCCGTTCGTCTCCGGTTTTCCAGAGCTCCTCCAGCCGGCGAACCGTCTGGTCGCCTTTGGCGCCCTTGAGCGCGCGCGCGGCCATCTTCGCTCTCACGGGATCGGCCGTCTTCACGAAGTCGAGGAGCTGTTCGGGTTGTACCTCTCCGCCGAATTCCTTCAGCAGTTGCCGCGCGCCTTTCGCCGCCTTGTCGTTACCCGATGTCAGGTTGTCGAATACGATCCCTGCCACCAGGGGGTTGCCGAGCACGGAACGGTAGACCAGCTCCTTGCGCTGCATCTCCTCGTTCCTGGACGACAGCAGCAGCGTCTGACCGAGTACCGCCCCCACGTCGTACACGTACGAAGCGACGAAGAGCAGGATCCCGGCGGCCGCATAGACCAGTGACAACGTTCCCTCGGTCAGTGCCACACTGGCATTCAGCAGAAGCAACGAAACGATTTCGGCCGCGAACAGCACGACGGCTCGGCGCCAGCGACCGATGAGCAGGTGAGCGAGACCGTGGAAGACATAGATCGCAGTCGCACTACACAGCGCAAACAGCACAGCGGCTATGGCCCCCCGCCCGGACTTCCGTGGTATCCGGCCGCTGCGAAGTCGTCGAAGGAACCAACTCGTGGGGATGGGAGTCAGGACCAACAGGAGGAACACCAATCCGAGCGTGACGTCGGACTCCTCCATGACGGACCTGACAAAACCCGCGACGATCACGATGAACCAGAACGTGGTTCCGATATACAACCACGACTGAGACACGCGCCTGAAGCCGCCCAGATGCGAAAGCACGCGCCCTGCGAGTTCGCTCGAGCGGGTCCGCGCGAGCGCCGCTGACGCCGCCGACCGGTCCGAGTCGTCCCGGTCGTGGAGCGCGATGTCCACGAGCGCGTCCACACCCCCAGGCAACTCGAGGGCCGCGAGCACGTGAATCGCCCGTTCGCGGAGATCGGGCGTCGACGATGAATCGTTGACCAGCTTCTTCAGCTCCATTGCGATCTCGTCGCTGGGAAACACACGCAGCGCGTCGATGGCCTGGTCACGATACGGGGAGCCGGCTGCCTTCACTTCGTTCAGCAGTCGTTCCTGAACGCGGTTCATCTCCGCCTGCTGGGGCGCCTTCATGTTGCCCAGACTGCTCACGGCCGC
>DATMBT010000004.1:0-2224 GCA_035559475.1 Gemmatimonadaceae bacterium | reverse complement strand
GTACTCGAGGACGAGCACGCGGGGGCGCACCAGCTCGGGAATCACGCGCGGGATCACCACGCGCGCGTTTCCACGGAAGTTGCGGGCGATCCGCTCGGCGTTCTGTGCTTCGTGCACGAAGTCCATCTCCTCCGGCACTCGCACGGCAAACTCGTCTATCACCGTGCGCGCGTTGCGGAGGTGCGGGTTCTTTATCCGGTCGTCGAGCCATTTCAGCACCGGTCGCGCCAACGCCATGTCCTTCCGCACCAGCTCCTCGACACCCGGCCGCAGCACTTTCACCACAACTTCTTCGCCACCGTACCGCGCGCGATGCACTTGTCCAAGTGATGCCGCCGCGAGCGGCTCGCTGTCGAAGTGCTCAAAGATCTCGCGGACCGGCCGGCCATAGGCGCGCTCGATCTCGTGTTCGATGATCGGCGTTGGCACCGGCGGTACCTGGTCCGTCAGCGTGGATATCGCCCCCACGTACGGCTCAGGAATCAGGTCGGACCGTGACGAGAACACCTGCGCCAGCTTGACGAACGACGGGCCAAGCGCCGCAATCGTCGCGACCATTCGCTCAGCACGGTCACGATGAAACTCGGCCGACCGGCTCAACGGCGCACCGGCGATCAACCAGCGCTTCCGATCCCTCAGGAACGACAGGATCAGTGGTGCCAGATGTCGGAAGATGACCAGGGCGCGCATCGTGGTAGGAGACGACTCAGAAGCTCGGCAGGAAGGGTCTCGCCCACGGGATGAACCCGGCAATGGCGGCAAGCGCGAGCCCAAACCAGATCGAGGCGCGTTGGAACCGCTCAGGGTCCGTGGTGGCCTTTCGTACCTGCACCGCCCCGACATGCGCCACGACTATCGCAGCCAGCATGATCACCGGATGTTCCACCAGGAAATAGCGCGTTGGCGCGTCGCGCATCGCGGCGCCCATGTCGCGAAAGGCCCCTCGCGTAAGGGGACTGAACACCGCGTACAGCGACAACCCGATCAGGAACTGCAGGTCCAGGAGTCCCGTGAATGCACGAGTCGCCCTGGCTTCGGCAGCGGTCCACTGGCGGCTTCCGAGCCACCCTCTCCATGCCAGGAAGACCGCTGCTACCCCCGCTAACAACACGAGCCACCGGACAATGTTGTGAATTCCGAGTACGTATGGGTACATGGATGGGGATAGTGGTTTGGCTGGATCCCGCGCCTTTGGTAATCTACGGAGGTCCAAACCGCCGAACCGGTTCCTGGTGGGCCTCCCGATTGCCCGCTTGCCCGCTTGCCCGCTTGCCCGATTCCCGATTCCCGATTACCGAATTCCCGCGATGACCAAGTCGACACCTGTTACCCTGGCAATTCTCCTGCTCGCCGCATGCACCGGCGGAGAACGAATCGACCGGAGCGCGCTCGAGCCCGCGCTCAATGCCATTACCAGTGAAGGCATGCTTGGGCATATCCGGACCCTGGCCTCGGACGCGTACGAGGGTCGTGCCCCCGGCACGGCGGGTGAGGACAGCGCCGTCGCTTACCTCACCGCACAGTTCAAGTCGTTAGGCCTCGCGCCCGGGAATCCCGACGGCAGCTACGTGCAGAACGTCGAGCTGGTCGGGTACACCGGCACGTCATCCGCCACGGTCCGTATCGGACGCGAAAACATCACGATGCGGCCCACGCAGGACTTCATCGCGGTTTCGCGCCATGACACGTCGGAGACCAATGTCGCCAACACCGAGATTGTTTTTGTCGGCTACGGTGTCGTGGCGCCTGAATACGGCTGGGACGACTACCGTGGCGTGGACGTGAAGGGGAAAACGGTCCTCATCATGGTGGGCGACCCGCCGATCCCGGATCCGGCCGATTCCACGCAACTCGACTCCACGATGTTCCGCGGCAAGGCCATGACGTATTACGGACGCTGGACCTACAAGTACGAAATGGCCAGTGAGAAGGGCGCCGCCGCCGCGATCATCATTCATCGCACGGGACCGGCGGGCTATCCGTGGGAAGTGGTGAGCGGCAGCTGGGGCCAGGAGAACCTCGACATACCCAGCGCCGGCACATCGACGCGTGTTCCAATCGAAGGGTGGATCACTGAAGACAAGGCCAGGGAGATGTTCCTCGCCTCAGGTCGCGACTTCGACGGCGTGACCAGGCACGCAGCAGAAAGGGACTTTACAGCGCTCCCGCTTTTCGGCACCGCGAGCTGGCGCGTCCGCAACACCACGCGACGCATCCAGTCGCG
>DATMBT010000003.1:0-7357 GCA_035559475.1 Gemmatimonadaceae bacterium | reverse complement strand
CCTCCGCCTCCACCCGCACGCCAACCTCCATCGAGGTCCGGCCCGCGAAATTCACGCTCGCCTTCATCACCACCAGGTCGCCGAGGTGAATCGGTTCCCGGAAATCAACCCGGTCTATGGACGCGGTCACGCAGGCGGCACGCGCGTGCCTGATGGCCGCGACCGCCGCGGCGGAATCCATCATGGCGAGTACCACGCCGCCGAAGACGTGTCCGAGGTTGTTCGCCTGGCCCGGCATCATGATTTCCGACGTTTCGTGTTGCGATTCCTTTACGGTGCGCGTTTTACGTGCCACCGAGGGCTGGGTCATCGCGCACCTCTCGCGAGGCCGTCCACCCCAGCGAGCAGCCGATCCACTTCCACGGCGGTGGTATAGCAGGCGCAACCAGCACGCACGACACCGTCAACAGCGTGGCCAAGCCGTTCGACAACCGTGGCGGCGTAGAAATCGCCATGCGACACGAAGATTCCCTGCTCCGCCAGCCTGATCGCAACCTCCTCGGAAGGAGCGCCGTTCACGACAAACGAAACGGTCGGCGTGCGCGACTGGTCGGGCGTCGGACCGTAGCGTTGAACGCCGGGAACAGCGCCCAATCCCTCCCAGAGCTGCCTGACGAGTGCGTCACCGTGGGCGTGCAGCATGCCCATCGCAGTCACAAGGCGCTCCCGACGGGTCTGACCACGGCCGATCGACGCAATGAAATCCACGGCCGCGCCCGTCCCCACGATCCCCTCGTGGTTCTGCGTCCCGGTCTCGAGCCGCTCGGGCGCCTCGTCAGGCGCGGGCTCCAGCTTCGGCACGTCGAGCTGCGCCAGGATGGAGCCCTTGCCGTACAGGAAACCGGCGTGTGGCCCGTAGAACTTGTACGCCGAGCAGGCGAGGAAATCGCAGTCCGCCAACCGCGCATCGATGAGACCGTGGGCGGCGTAGTGCACCGCATCCACGAACACCAGGGCGCCGACGCCATGCGCCAGCCGGGCGGCCGCGGTGACGTCGGTGATGGTTCCCAGCGCATTGGACGCGGCGCCGATCGCGAGCAGCTTCGTTCGCGGCGTGATCGCCCGCTCGAGCGCGTCCCAGTCGAGTTGCCCTGTCGCGACCGAAAACGGCACCGACCTGAGCGTGATGCCCCGCTCACGCGCCAGCGCCTGCCACGGCGCGATGTTCGCGTGGTGATCCAGCTCGGTCACCACCACTTCGTCACCAGGCCCCCATCCCCTGCCTAACGCCCGTGCGACGTGGAAGGTGATGGTCGTCATGTTGTTCCCGAAGACGACCTCGGCCGGCGACGCATTCACGAAGTCCGCCACGGCGACTCGAGCCTCATGAATGGCGGCGTCGGTCTCGGCGCTCGTCGGGTAGCTCCAGTGCGTATTCGCGTTGTGGTGGTAGAGATAATCGGCCATCGCGTCCACCACGCGACGTGGTACCTGCGTTCCTCCGGGACCGTCGAAGTACGCGACTGGATGGCCGTTGTGAACGCGCTCGAGAGCCGGAAACTGGGAGCGGACTTGCGAGAGCAGCGCTGCTCCTGCGGCCGGTGGCCTGTGGCCTGTGGCCTCTGTGGCTGTCATGACTTTCTCCCGATCTCGACGCCCGCCCATTCCTCCAACACCTTCGCGGTCTCCACATGATCCGCCTCTTCACCAAGTTCGCGGCGCGCTTCACGCAGGAGCTCAGACACAAGCTGCAGAAGCGGCGATGGCACGCCGTGTTCGCGCGCAAAATCGGCCGCGATGCGTACGTCCTTGTCCATCAGGGCCAGGCGGAATGTGCGCGGGAAAGCGCGCGTCATGACGCGCTCGGGAAACAGGTTCATCGACGTGTTCGAGCGGCCGCTGGACGCGTTGATCACCTCGAGGGCAGTCGCCGTGGACACGCCGGCTTTCTCCAGCGCCACAAGGCCCTCGGCGAGCGACCAGATGTGAACGCCGAGCATCGCCTGGTTGATGGCTTTCACCGCATGGCCAGCACCGACCGGTCCGCAGAGAACGATCTTTTCGCCGAACGCCTCGAGGATCGGCCGCGCCCTGGCCATGGTGCCTTCGTCACCGCCGCACATGATGGTCAGGATTCCCTTCACGGCGCCGGAGACGCCGCCACTCACCGGCGCGTCAACGAACCCGACCCCGCGTTCAGCGAGCCTGGCCGCGATGCGGCGAGACGTGGCAGGATCTCCTGACGTGCAATCGACCAACGTCGCGCCACGGTCGAACGCACCGAGCATTCCGTCTTCACCGTCGAGCAGCGACTCGACTTCGCGCGACGTGGGAAGGCAGGTGATCGCGATCGCAGCACCACGAACGGCGTCCGCGGGCGAAGTCGCAGCGCGGGCGTTGTTCTCCCTGGCGAAATCGGTGGCGCGGGACGCGGTCCGGTTCCAGACGGACAAGGTGTACTGCGGCGCGAGGTGGCGAGCCATCGGCGCGCCGATCGCACCGAGTCCGAGGAACGCAACTTTCATCAGGGCGGTGGATGAGTGTCCGCCCGAATACTAAGGGACAGCAGGCAGCGCGCCGAGGGGCCAACGCTCAGCGCGTGCTGCTGATCGCTAATCGCTATTCGCTGACCTACTGCTCGTGCACCGCTCCCAGCGCCCACGCCGCTGCGGCGCGCACCCTTGCGTCGCGATCGGCCAGGGCACGAACGAGTGGACGGCTGGTGGTTGAGTCTTCGCTGTAACCCAGCCCGATGGCGGCCAGTTGTCGCACCTGCGCGTCGTTGTCACCAAGAGCGGAGAGAAGCTCCGCCCGCGCAGGCTGGAGCTCACTGCGTCCAAGCATCCGCGCCGCAACGCGCGCGGCACACGCGTCCCCGGACTTCATGGCAGCCACGAGATCGGGTACGAGCTCGGGCGAAGCGATCCGCCGGTGCGTGACCATCGTAACTCGCCACGCCAGGCTGTCACGATCCGGCGCGTGATTCGAACTCCAGCTGTTGAATGACTGAAGGACGATCTCGCACTGGATAGCGTTGGAACCGCGCACGGCTGCGACGAACGCGCGAATGTCGGCTGGACTTGCCTGCCCCTCCTCGAACTGAATCGCGCTCGAGGCAACCGCTGCCGCCGCAGGAGGGGCGGATTCACGGGAGCGCATTGCCAGCGGCACGATCACCAGTGTCGCAGCAACGGTCAGGATGGTCCGCGCGGCGCTCATTTGGACCTGTTCTTGTTGCCGAGCGCCTGGGCCGCTGACTTCCGGACCTCTGGGTCGGAGTCCTTGAGTGCCGTCCGAAGGGCAGCCGTCACTGTCGGATCGTCGAACTCGTCGAGCGCGTCAACGACGGCCTGACGAACCTCGACGTTCGGGTCGGCAACGTGAGCCACGAGCGCACGCACCGCGTCCGGATCACCAATGTGGCCGAGCGCGTGCGCCACCGAGTGCCGGACTTCAGCGTTGCGGTCTTCCATGGCACGGATGAGTTCTGGCGGGGCCGTCCGAAGGTTCTCGACGTTGCCGAAGGCCTCGGCGCCGGCCTGCCGCACCTCAGCGTCCGCGTCTGCGAGCGCACCAACGAACGCCGGCACCGCCCGACGATCACCGAGGCTTCCGAGCGCCTGGATGACGGCGCGCCGAACTTCGACGTCAGGGTCACGCGCGAGCGGTATGAGTGCCGGGACTGCCTCATTGTCGTCCATGGACCCCAGCGCTTCCGCTGCGGCGCGACGAACGCTCGCGTCCTTGTCGCGAAGCGCCCGACTGACCGCGGGTACTGCTCGCGCCGACTCCATGTGGTCGATCGCCTCGATCACCGCCCGGCGAACGCCCGGGTCATCGTCGCGGTCGAGGACGCGGATCAACGCGTCGGTCGCCGCCGGATCCTCGATGTTCGCGAGCGCCTCAGCGGCCTCGATCCGAACAGCCGCCTCCGTGTCGCGTTCCAGGGCCTGCATGAGCGCCGGAGTCCCACGCGGGCTGTCGATGTGCCCCAGCGCCGACGCGGCGTTCTTTCGCGTTTCAGCATCGCGGTCGCGCGATAACGCCTCCGAGAGCGCCGGAATGGCCATGGCGTCGGCGATTTCACCGAGGGACCAGGCTGCGGCACGGCGGACGGCAGCGCTTTCGTCCGTACGCAGGACTTCCATCAGGGCGCGCACCGCCACGCTGTCCTTCACGCCGCCTAACGCTTCGGCCGCCGCCTGGCGCACGGAAGCCACAGGATCGCGGAGCGCGTCGGCAAGTGGACCAGACGCCGATTCACGACTCGTGGGCACCGGCGTTGACTGCTGCTTGTTCATCCGCTCGGGCGACCCCTTGCGATTCCCGTCAGGCACGATCACCGACGATTCTGTTTCCTTTGGCGCGTCCTTCTCAGCCAATGCGGGCGCGCCGGCGCCCTGCACCGATGCCACCCCGACACTCAGGCCGGCGATGAGTACCACGGTTCCAAGCGCCCAGCGAGCGCTCGCCAGGTGCCCGCCGGACTCGAGGATCGCGAGCATGCGGCCCTCGAACTCCGAACGACGCGCAAGCGGCATCAATGGCGCCGGGTGCCAGACGGGACGTGCCTGGCGGACGATGTCCAGCAGGTGCGCGGCGTAATCGGATGGCTTCGCGCCTGCATGCACGACACGATCGTCGGTCGCGCGTTCGGCTTCCGCGCGCAACCGCGCCGCCGCCAGCCAGACCAGCGGATTGAACCAGTAGATGACGCGCGTGACCTCGGACAGCAGGTGAGGCACGATATCCATCCGCCGGATGTGGCTCATCTCGTGAAGCAGCACGACTTCCAGGCGTTCGCTCGACCACGTGGAAAACTCGTCAGGCAGCAGGATGACTGGACGGATCCAGCCGGCGGTGCACGGCATCGCGACCTTCGAACTGACGATCACGCGTGGCACAGCATGCAGGTCGAGCCGGGTCGCGCACGCCTCGGCGAGTTCAGCGATCTCGTCGTCAGCCGACGTACCGGCGCGACGCATCCGCGACAGCGCCAGGAAACCCACGAGAAGTCTCGCGGAGAAAAGCAGCGCGCCGATGAGCCACACGGTCATGGCCCAGTTCAACGGCGAGATTCCCTGGTACCACGGCTCTTCGACGGCCGGCGTTGTCGCAAGGTCCGTCGTAACGGCCGGCGGAACGGACGCCTGGTCCTCGGCAGCCTCGCGCTTCACGCCGACCGCTTCCGTGGAGCCGCCTAACGCGTCGCCCGTGGGAGCCGAAGTGACGGGGGCGGCCAGGTTCACGATCCGGGAGGGCACCGTGACCGGCAGGCTTACCGGCGCCACGATGGCCAGGATGGGCATGGCGATCACGCCGGCGAGCGCACCCGTCCACAACACGTGCCGAACCGCGGCCGGTTGTGAGCGGAGCAATCGCGCCAGCACGAAAGCGATCGACAAAAGGAGGGCGCCGCGCCATGCGGCATCAGGAAGCCAGGTGAAACTCGTCATTTATCGTCCCTCCTGTCGTGCCGCACGGATGCGCTTCGCCAGCGCATCAAGTCTATCGGGATCCAGGTCTGCCTCGGAGAGGTTGGCGAGCGCCACAACGGCGCGATCAACCGAACCATCAAAAAACGTATCCACCAGCGTCCTCATGGCCGTCTTGCGTGCTCGCTCAGCGGGCACGGCTGGACGGTAGACATAACGCGGGCCGTCGATCTCCTGGGTCAGGTGACCTTTGTCCCGCAGTTTTCCCAGCATCGCCCTTACGGTCGAATACGTCGGGGGATTCGGCAGCGCCTCGAGGACCTCGGAGACGGAGGCCCGGCCGAGCCGGTAGACGACCTCGATGATCTGCCGCTCCCGGCGGCCGACGTCGAGTGGATTTGACTGCGCTGAATTGCGCCTGGTGGCGGCCATGTTGGTGCTACTCCAGTAGCATGTGTGCTACTAGAGTAGCATACCTCCGAGCCGGGAGTCAAGGGCCGGTGCGACAGGGTTGGGGGTCGAGGGTCGAGGGTCGAGAGGAGGGAAAGCGAAGAGGCGTCAGTCAGACCCTGACGCCTCCCGCCTGAACCCTTCCCTCGACCCTCGACCCTCGACCCTCGACCCTGTTTCAAAGACTGAACCAGTAACTCGCCTTGATAAGGAACGTGTTCGACGGATGCGTCGAGAACAGGTTCTGATAATCCCGCATCCCGCGGAAGTCGCCGAGGTCCTGGTTGCTCTGCTCGCGTGCCTGTCCCCAGACGAGGAACAGCGTCGAGCCCGGGCGATACTCCCAGCGCGCCACGAAATTCGAGCGGAACTGCTTGAAGTTGAAATCATTGGCGCCCACGTCACCGCCGGACGTGAACGGAGAGAAGCGCGAGTCATATGTCTGGTGCCGCGGCGCGGACACTTCACGCCAGTTGCTGTACTCGCCAACCGAGACGAATGGCGACCCATAGAACTGGAACGAGAGCGTGGGCGACGCCGTGAAGTTCAGCCGCGTCGTGAGGTTCAGCGTCTTCTGCGACAGGTTGCCGACCGTGTAGTGCGTCGTGTCGCTGCCGATGACGCCGTAGTTCCGGATCGGCTGGCGGTCATTGATGTTCTTCTCATAGGTCAGACCTAACGAACCTGAAAAACGACTGGCAACGCGGATGTTGAAATAGGGATTCAGGCCGATGTTGTACGACCGGCCGCCGTCACGCTTGTTGTACCACGTGCTGAGACCCGGCACCACGCTCTTGCGCGAGTCGCCAGAGAAGCCGAACCAGGAATTCAGGTTCGCGTCCTCCCAGAGCGCAGGACCTCCACGAAGGCACGTGCTGCAGAAAGAGGCGCGCTCACCGCCGACGCCGGCGTACATGAACCACATGTTCCGGAACGTGACGTTCGTATTGATGTTGCCACCAATGCCGGTGTTGGTGCCGTCAACCAGGAACGAGTTCCACTGGTTGAAGTTGATCTGCCAGCGACGGTAGAACCATTTCGGCTCCTGGAAGACGAGCGCGAACCAGTTGGACCAGCCCATGTTGTTCACGTTCGTCATGAAGCCGACGTCGTTGATCTCGAGGCCAGGTGACTTGTAATAGCCGCCGGTAGAGAACCTCGTGTTGCCACCGCCGTTCTTGTTGATGCCCAGGTTCAGCCCGTACCCGTTCAGGTCCGTGCGCGTCGGATCGTATTCCAGGTCATCATCCGGGCGCTGGTAGTAGTGCACCGAGCTGCGCTGCGTCGAAGCAATGGCTTCCGCGGAACCGTGCACCATGCTGCCGACGACGTTTGCGTTCACCTGGTAGTTCCCGCCCACGCCGAATCGATGACGGGCATCGATGCCAGCGGTGTACGCTGCGTCCCGCAGGTACGGCTGCGCGCTCGGCTCGAGGTCGCGATTGACGGCGGTCAGGATCATGCCAATGCCACTGCGACCCTGGCTGAGATCCTCGTTCAATCGCGTGACGAAGTAATTGGTCCGCGGTTCG
>DATMBT010000002.1:0-3313 GCA_035559475.1 Gemmatimonadaceae bacterium | reverse complement strand
CTTCGCCGGCATCGTGCCCTGGCTCGGCATAGCCCTTGTCATGTTCGGGCTTACCCAGGGCGGCATCTTTTCCACGGCGCTCTGGATGAAGATGGCCGTCATCACCCTGGTCATCACATGCATTGGCTCAGTGACCGGGGCGATGGTGTACAAGGAAGCCTGATTGCTCGCGCTTACTTGTTGAACAGGAAGTAGTCGTAGGCGGCGCGCGCGATCTGGGCGATCGCGAGTTCCTGCGCGGCGACGTCGCGCGTCGATTCCTTCACGAACACCGCCACCACCACGCGGCCAGCGCCGTCGGGAAGGTCGATGATCCCGACGTCGTTGGCCACGCCGATGCCTAACGATCCAGTCTTGTGGCGGACCGGCACCTCCGGCGGCAGCAGGCCCTTGAGCCGCATCGCGCCGGTCTCGCAGCGGAGCATGATGTCCAGGAGCTGGGCCGTGCGCTCCGGTCCCAGCGCCTCGCCGCGCGAGATCTTGGCGAGGAGGCGCGCCATGCCTTCCGGTGTGGCCGTATCGCGGCGGTCCTGGTAAAAGGCCTGCTTGGCGGCCACTACCTGGCCAGGCGTGACCATGCGCCTCAGCGAATCGAACATGGCCAGCGACCATCCTGACTCGGGTCCGAGGTTTTTCACGCCCACGGCATCGGCAATGAGGTGGATGGTCGGTCGATCGACGGAAATGCCCTTGATCCCCAGCGCGGCCAACCGGGCGTTCACCGCCGGTCCGTTGCCCGCCACCTTCAGCACCATATCCGTCGCGCTGTTGTCGGAGATAAGCAGCATCAACTCGAGCAGGTTGTGGACCGACAGGGAAACGCCCGGATCGTCGAACAAGGCGGTCAGCGTCCCGCTTCCCGGATGGAGGTCGTTCGGGCGCACGGTGATCATCGAGTCCAGGCGAACGGTTCCGGCCTGCACGCGCGTCAACAATTCAACCGCGATAGGAACCTTGAACGTGCTGGCCATCGGGAACGGCTCGCCGCCGTTGACGAACAACTCTCGTCCGGTCTCGAGGTGAATGATCCCGACGCCGACCTTGCCGCCGCTGATTGTGCTGAGGCGAGTGATCTCGGATTCGAGCCGGCGCAGGTTCGGATCGGCGACCTGTGCGGACGCTCTCGCCCCGGAGAGAAGCAGCAGTGCGCTTATCGCACGAATCGCCAGGCGCGAACGGAATGAGTGGCGTTGCATGAACTGAACCTCGGGCAAGTGGTAACTACGGCTGCAAATGGATATCCAATCGGCGTCCGTGGCAACCTCGCGATCTGGCGATAGCCGATCCGGCATGCGATCTTGGCCGGCCAGTTCAGAGCGGGCACCCACACGAGGAGAACACGAATGAGAAAGAGAATTGCCTTTGGTATCGCGACCGGTGTTGCCGCTGTACTCATGGTTGTCGCGACGAGCGAGGCGGATCCGAATCTCGGAAACATCACCCCGCATCGTCATTGGGTTCAGACAGCCAACGGTGACCTCGTCGAGGTTGGTCCTCCGGTCTGCGGCAATCCGCAGTTGCAAAAGGCGTTCAACCAGTTCCACAACAACGTTCACGCCGTGAGTCCCACCGGGATCGGCCCGGCGGCTCCCGGATTACACAACTCCACGGGAGCGGAGCTGAAAGTATCCGGCTGCTGATCCTCGACGGTCTTTAGTGATGCGATCCGCGGAGTTGCGCGGATCGCATCGGCTTGAGTCAACACCTGGGACGCGGATCTCGCCAATGGAGGCGGATAATCCCGAGTCCAGTGACGGTCCCGTGACTCTGGTGCTTCAGCTCCTGCCAGGCCTGGTTTGAACCACGGCGGGAGCCATCCGCCCGGCTTTCGCGAGATCCGCGTCCGAGGTGTTGACTCGAGCCGCGAAATCCCGACTCGGCATTGTGCCGGTCAATCCTTCGAGTAACGCGATGAGATCGCCTCGTTGATCGAGCGTGAGTTCCAACGACCGACTCATGCCGATCGCGGCGAGCATGCGCGCGACGTGGCAGAGGTTAGCGCCGGTCAAAGAGTTGACCGATGACACGCGACTGACGTCCGGCTCACGGATGGCTGACGCGGGCTGATTATGATCGCCGCTCATGGAACGTCCGATCAGGCGCCTGGCCCTGGCGGCGCTGCTGCTGGCCGGCGGCGCGCAGGTCAGCGTCGAGACTCCGCAAACGTGGCAGGCTGATATCCAGATCCGGACGCTCGAGATCACCCGGACCAGGAACAGCCTGAACGCCAGAGTTGTCGTTTACACGGAAAACGATGACGACGCGCAGAATGCGCGACTCCTGATCCTGCTGCCGATTGGCGTCGGCATCGAGCGGCTTGCGGCCTCGTGCGAGGCAACGCCTGGGCCATCGATGGTTCCGTCACTCCGCGCCACGGTCACGTGCGAGCTCGGTGTCATCCCCAATCGCGGGTTCCGCGAAATCGTGCTGTTGACCACGGCCCCGGCCACGGCGCAGCCCAGGCGATTTGGCGTCTTCACCTACAGCGCCACGCCCGATCCCGTACCGGGAAACAACTACGCCGAGAGGACCATCAGATGACAAAGCGTCACCTGGTACGAAGCATCGCCGCCACCTGGTGTCTCACGTTAGGCGTCCCGCACACGGTGACGGGGCAGGCCGCGGCGATGGACCCGTGGAAAAAGGTTCCTCCAGCGCCAACCACTTGCTTCAGGGACGACGCATTTGACGCGAGGCTCCAGGCGACGAGTCAGGAGCTGCTGGCGGACAACAACAGGCAGGTCGCGCTGAACGAGAAGCTCCTCGCCCGCTTCAACTCGATGGAGCCGATGGAAAAGATGCGGCGCACGCAGGAGTGGATGATGAAGAATCCGCAGGCGGCCGCAAAGATGATCGAGGCATCGGCGAATCTCGGGACTGACGCCGGCACGACCATGGTTGACGTTGCCTCGACCACGGAGCGCCTCGAGAACGAATTGCAAGCGCAGAAGAAGGCTTTCGACGCCGCGATCGATCAGGCCCTGAAGCCGTTGCTTGCGAAGCAGGAGGCTCTGGTCAAGGCAAAGACCACGTTGATCGGTGAGGCTCGTATCCCGGTGTTCACCACTGACGCGGCGTACGCCGAATATGTCGCGATCATCGGCGAACAGAACGCGGCGTCCGAGAAAGTCTGTGCGGCGTACTTCGGCCCGAAGGGAACGTTGCACGCCTGGCTGGATCGGTACCGTGCGGACGTCCTCGACAAGAAGGTTGCGTTTGCAGCGAGAAATGACGCTGCGTTGCTGCAGCAGGTCGCGATCATCGAGACACCCGACAGTCGCTACGTGTCCACCGGTCCGTTCGACGCCGCGCG
>DATMBT010000001.1:0-4020 GCA_035559475.1 Gemmatimonadaceae bacterium | reverse complement strand
CCAGACCAGCCACGTGTCGATTGTTCCGACGAGCAGGTCGCCTGCAGCGGCCCGCGCCGCGACCGCATGATCCTTCAGCAGCAGCTCGAGCTTGGTCGCGGAGAAATACGGATCGACGACGAGGCCAGTGAGTTTCGAGATGCGTGTGGATTGCGGGGCGAGCTCCGCGCAGCGATCCGCGGTTCGACGGTCCTGCCAGACGATCGCCGGGCCAATCGGCTTGCCGGTGCGACGATCCCATACCACGACGGTCTCACGCTGGTTCGTAATACCAATCGCCTGCATCGCGGCCCCGGACACGGCGATCGCTTCGCGTCCCGCTTCCACCGTGCGGGCGAGGATTTCTTCGGCGTCATGCTCTACCCAGCCGGGGCGCGGGTAGTGCTGCGCGATCTCGCGGTACCCGCGCCCGGCAATCTTCCCGTCTTCATTGATGACGAGACAGGTCGAACCGGTCGTTCCCTGGTCAATTGCGAGGACGTACACGATTCATGAGGTCAAAGAAGGGCGATCCGCGAAGCTCCGCCAATTCCGCGTATTTCCGCGTTCCAACACATCGCGGGATTCACGGTCTCGGTGCGGCGCCGATGATCCCGCGTCGTTTGTTGCGCGGAAGAGCGCGGAACTCGCGAAATCACGCGGAGTGTTTCCGGTGGAAGTCGTACGGGGGATGAAGTACTCCACGATCCGTGATGAAAGCAGTCACCAGCGCTGACGGCGTAATGTCGAAGGCGGCGTTGCCGACGGTGGCACCCTGCGCGGTCACGCGACGGTCACCTAACGTGGACACTTCTGCCGGATCGCGTTCTTCGATAACGATCTGCTCACCCGACTCCAGCGAGGGGTCTATCGTGGACGTTGGCATGGCGACATAAAACGGGATGCCGTGGTGTTTTGCCAGCACGGCCAGTGAATACGTGCCGACCTTGTTGGCGACGTCCCCGTTGGCGACAACCCGGTCAGCGCCCACGATGCACAGGTCCACGTCGCCCCCCCGCATGCGGGAGGCCGCGGCGCTGTCCGTAATCACGGTGACCGGGATGCCGGCTCGCGAGAGTTCCCACGCCGTCAACCGGCTCCCCTGCAGCAACGGCCTCGTCTCGGTCGCCAGCACCGAAACACTCCGCCCCCGCGATGCCGCGACGTAGAGCGGCGCGAGCGCGGTCCCCAGTCCACCGGTCGCCAGGGCGCCGGCGTTGCAGTGCGTCAGGACGCGCGCCTTTTCCGGCAGCAGTTCAGCGCCCGCCTCGCCAATCCGCAGGCACATCGCGCGATCCTCCTCGAGGATGGCGGTTGCTTCCTCACGCATGGCTTCCACGATTGCATCACCAGTCCCCGCCGTGCGTTCGGCGCGACTGAGCACGCGCGCAACGGCCCAGGGAAGGTTGACCGCCGTGGGCCGCGTGGCAGCAATGTCCCGCGCGAGTTCACGCGTGCGCGCGAGAAATGCGTCGCGAGGTTCGTGCGCGTGTGGCGCGGCCGACATCGCCAGACCCATCGCGCCGCAGATCCCGATGGCTGGCGCGCCGCGCACCGCCAGCGTGTGAATCGCCTCACGTACCTCGTCCAGCGTCGTGAGGTCACGCTCCACGAAGTCGTTCGGCAGCCTGCGCTGGTCAATGATTCGTACCGCACGCTGGTCGGGTGACCACCGAACAGCTTCCAGCAGTCGGGATTCAGGCATCTCGGCTTCGGAAATCGGACGTCGGACATCGGACAT
Source organism: Gemmatimonadaceae bacterium (assembly GCA_035559475.1). Taxonomy (GTDB): domain Bacteria; phylum Gemmatimonadota; class Gemmatimonadetes; order Gemmatimonadales; family Gemmatimonadaceae; genus JABWBJ01. Next base: position 2,300 of record DATMBT010000001.1, on the reverse strand, counting down.
CCGACGTGTGACATCCGACCTCCGACATGAAAGCAGGCGGTTCCTCGCGGCGCTAGATTCCAGCCCATCATGTCCTACGAAAACCTGCGCCTTTCCGTCAAAGACCGGATCGGCACGCTGACGATTCATCGGCCCGACAAGCTGAATGCGCTCAACAAGGCGACGATCGAGGAACTCGATACCGCCATCGGCGCCCTGGTGTCTGAACCGGAGGTCGCCGGCATCATCGTCACGGGCGCTGGACGGGCGTTCGTCGCGGGCGCGGACATCGGTGAGCTGGCCGCGCTGGACGGGATGGGCGCGCACGCGCTGTCGCGTCGCGGCCAGGAAGTGTTCGCCCGGTTCGAGGCCAGCCACAAGCCGGTCATCGCCGCCGTCAACGGCTTCGCGTTAGGCGGCGGGTGTGAGCTGGCCATGGCGTGCCACGTCCGCATCGCCGCGGACACGGCGAAGTTCGGGCAGCCCGAGGTGAAGCTCGGTTTCATCCCCGGATACGGTGGGACCCAGCGGCTTCCACGCCTGGTCGGCCCCGGGCATGCGGCCCAGCTGCTCCTCACGGGTGAAATCATCGACGCCGAGGAGGCAGCGCGGATCCACCTGGTAAATCGCGTCGTTCCGGCGGCCGAATTGATGACCGTGACGGAAGGCCTGCTGAAGCAGATGATCGCCAATGCGCCCCTGGCCCTGTCGCGCATCCTCGACGGGATCCGCCGGAGTGTCGATGCGCCACCGTCGATGCTGTATGACCTGGAGGCGTCCGCCTTCTCCAGCCTCGCGGACACTGAAGACGCCCGCGAAGGCACGGCAGCGTTCCTCGGCAAGCGTTCGCCAGGCTTCCACGGGCGCTGACGGCAGCGTGAGCGCGACCATGCAACCCGTCATCACGGGCGAACCGATGACCGACACGACGCCAGTCGCAACGCTCCGGCGGCTGACGGTGCGCGATTTCCGCAACCTGGCGGACGTGGCGCTCGACGTCCCCACCCCGGGGCTCGCGCTCGTCGGGGACAACGGCCACGGCAAGACGAACCTGCTGGAGGCGATCTACTACCTCCACCTGTTTCGTTCCCTCCGCGGCGCGCGTGACGTCGAGCTGGTGCGGTTCGGCGCCGCCGGCTTCCACGTGGCCGCCGTCGTCGACGGAGGGCGCTGGGACCGGATCGGCGCGGGCTTCGAGAAGGACACCGGACGCCGGCGCATCAACCTCGATGGCGTGCCGTGCGAGCGCGTGAGCGACGCGTTAGGCGCTCTGCCGTCGGTGGCTTTTTCCCCGGCGGACGTCGTCCTCATTTCGGGCGGACCGGCCGCGCGGCGGCGATGGCTGGACGTGGTGCTCGCCTCGACGTCCACCCGCTACCTCAACGCCCTCCGCGAATACCGCGCGGCACTCGCACAGCGGAACGCGGCGCTCAGGACGCGATCGCGCTCCTCGCCCGCGCATGTGTGGGACGTTCCCCTGGCCGCGCACGGCGCAACACTCAGCGTGGCCAGGACGGCATTCCTCTCCTGGGCGCAACCGCGAGCGCGAGAGCACGCGACCGCACTGGGGGAACGGGGTTCCCTGGAGCTGCGCTATCGCGCGGGCGAATCCGTGCCATCCGGTGCCGACATCGCGGATGAGGACCAGGTGCGCGACGCCATCGCGGCCGCACTGGCGGCGGGACGGGAGCGCGACGTTGAGCGCGGGATCACGCACCACGGTCCCCATCGTGACGACGTTGACGTGAGACTGGATGGCGCGTCGATGCGGCGCTACGGGTCCGCCGGACAGCAGCGGACCGCCGCCATCGTGCTTCGCATTCTGGAGTGCGCGTGGCACCGGGAGCGCGGCGGGCGGGAGCCGCTCCTTCTCCTGGACGATCCGGTGGCGGAGCTTGATCGCGGGCGCGCCGAGCGGGTGCTCGCGCTGCTGACCGCTGAGCCGTCGCGTGGTGGGCAGGTCATCCTCGCCGTTCCCCGCGACGATGACATTCCCGCCGCCCTGACCCGGCTGGCCCGCCATCACGTACGCGACGGGATGGTGAAGGCATACCATGCCTAACGATCGGCCGGTCCCGCTCGGTGACGCCCTGCGCCGTTTCCTGGACCAGCAGGGCCTCACCAAGCGTGTCGGTCAGGCAACCGCCATGGAGGCCTGGCCGGGCGTGGTGGGGCCGGCTGTGGCTGCTGCAGCACGCCACTTGGTGGTGACTTCAGACGGCACACTGATCGTGGCCGTCCGGTCGAGCGCGTGGATGAACGAACTCTCCCTTATGGAGCGCGACCTGCTCGAGGCGCTGAACCGCGCCAACCCCTCAGCT